>JAEEOB010000107.1 GCA_016284045.1 Bacteroidaceae bacterium | reverse complement strand
CTGTGAGGAGTATAACATCTGGAACCTAATTCTCACTGACGACGGGATGAGCACTTGGGGATGGAAGCAGAATGCGCTAATTAGGGTGGATTCAAAAAGTAAGACTTTCCGGTATTGCCCGGAATACTTTGCCATGATGCACTATAGCCATTTCATCACCAAAGGTACGCGCATCATCAAGCATGTGCCTGCCAGCATCAACAACACACCAGTTCTGTTTGCCATCGATAAAGATGGAAAACGCATCGTCATTGCGGGTAACTTCAACGATGCGGAGAAGAACATAACCATCAAAATCGGCAACAGATACCTCAATGCCAACTTGCCGCCCCATTCTTTCCATTCCTTTACATTCTAAAAAAAAACGAGTCATTTTTATGAGTATTCAAAAGGGTATGCTTTTGTTTGCATACCCTTTTGAAATTGGCTCTTAACGTGCTATTGTAGCTTGAATGTAATTGGCAGAGTGAAATGGACTCTTACATTCTCACCGCGTTGCATCCCAGGTTTGAATGGTTTTAATAGTTTGCAGACACGAAGTGCTTCGTCGCACAATGCTTTCTGACATGCCTCAATGCTTGCTTTCTCAGATGTGGGTCTGTTGTTTTCTTGATTATAGCTCACAACCGTCACATCGTTGCCGGCGTTGCTTTCGGGATCTTTCACCGAAATGATGTTGAATGCTTTCTGTGTGATATCGAATTCTGTGCATTGACCGTCTTTCTCAACCACAAACGATATGAGAATCCTGGCTTGTACACCATTTGCATGAGCTATTTGGGGATAGCGTATGTTCATTGAAATGTCATTCATCAGTTTTTCAAATCCGCCGGGATATTCAGGCATCACCTCGCATACTTCGAATATGGGGTCTCCTTCTTTACGATTCGCATTTTTTTCTGTCTTCAATGGGGGGATGCTGTCGGGAGTTAATCCGGAAGAACTTGACAATGTTGGAATCTCTGATTTGTCATGATGGATTAAATCAACTTCTTTTGCGGCTTGATAGGATTCTTCTGGTGTCGTAATGGATGCCGCAGTGTTAGCTGTTTCGTTAGAGGCGGATGGTTCTGTCAGAGTTGGAGTTTCTGTGGGTCTCAGTAGGTCGGTCCCGGAAATTTCTTTGCTTAATATTTCCTGATTCGGAATTATTTCCGTAACTTTGCTGTCGCTTATGGCAGCTGATGACTTCTCTGAACTTTTTTCGCTGTTCATTAGGGGAGTGGCAAAGGCGCTGAGGGCGATCATCGCCATAGGCAGTGCGTACAGGGCTTTTGTACGCATCCAAGGATTGGATTTTTTTCGTAACATCATAGTAAATCGTTTTTTTAACAAACTGTGATTGAAGCCGTTGGCAAAGGCGTAGGAACTGGAGCCAATGGCTTTTTTCATTAATAAACTCATATATTCACGGGCTTCAACACCGCTGCGCAGTACAGTGTCGTCGGCTTCGTATTCATGGATATCACGGAGGGAACTGCTCAGCATCCACACAAAGGGATTCAGCCACTGAACCACCTCACAGATGTTCATCAGCACGACATCAAGGGAGTGATGATGACGGATATGACCTAACTCATGGCGGATAATGACCTCGCCGTTTTGCTTATAGTCCTCTTCGCTGATTACAATATTCCTGAACCAGCTGAACGGGACGGTTGGGTGGCAATGACAATAAATTGTGGCATGAGTCAGGCGTTCTGACCATAGCACGCCATGGTGAATCCGACGGTTCAGAAGTATCAGTTTGCCTAGTTTGATGACTGACACGACTGCCATTCCGATAAAGTATAGCCAACTCAATGTTGTTGGCCAGTCAATCCCGCTTGCTTCCACTTGTGCTTTTGCCGCACTGCCGACTGTCTGACCATCAATACCTGTCACTGTGGGCATTCCAACTGTGATTTGGGGCTTCAGCTCAAACGGATGAATGCCAAGGTTTAATACCTGGATGTTGAATAATGGCAGCAGAAACGAGACTGCCACAATCACCAGCAGCATCAGACGGTTGAATCTGAAAAAAGACTCTTTACGAAGCATGAGCAGATAGGGCACATACAACAGCGAGAGCACAACCATGGATTTCAGAATGTATAGCATCATAATTCCTGTTTCATCATTTCCATTAATTCATCGATTTCTTTCTCCGACAGTTTTTCCTCTTTCACGAAATAACTGACAAGCGATTTTAGAGAACCGCCGAAGAAACTGTTCTTACCCTCCTGCATCACTCGCCGGCGATAGACTTCACGGCTGATAAGCGGACGGAAAAACAGCATCTTGCCGCCACCGTCATGTTTTCGGGCCGACACAAATTCTTTCTGAGTCAGTATTTTCATAAAGGTCGCGATGGTGGTGTAGGCGGGTTTGGGATTTGTATAGCGTTCCTGGATATCACGGACTGCCATTTCTTTCTGACTTCCGTCCCACAGGATATTCATTATTTCCATCTCGGCTTTAGTCAGCGTTCGTTGGTCTTTATTTCTGTTCATTTTGTCTTGCATTTTGTTGATGCAAATTTATTACTAATTTTTTAATTATCTAAAACTTTAGTAATAAAATCTGCCGTAATAACAACTTTTTTAACTTTTCTTTTTAGTAATACTTCACATGTTATTAGTAATTAACTAAAATTCCTCCTATATCACATTTGACATTATTGTAGTGAAGCACGATAGGATAAAGGCTGGGGTTGTGGTCGTCTCGACCGCACAATTAGCTGGCGAAGCACAGCTTTTAATTCCCTTTTCATGAGAAATGTTATTTCCCGTTTCGCTTAGGTCGGGGCCAGATGATGAACTGAATAGTTACAAGTTAAAGAAGATAATTAAAGATGGGAGAAAAATAGCGGGATTATCCCGTATTGATAATCCCGCCGTAGCGATGTTTTTGTTATTTGAGTTTAGAATGAGAATAGGGGAGACAGTCTTATTTCTGCCCCGCCATGATGTTGATCACTGCGGTGCTGTCGGAGATGTCGGTCCTGACGTCATGGTTCACGTCGGCCCTGGCTTTGGCTGAGGCTGTGGCTTTCACGTCTGAGACGTTGTTGTCATCAGTCCCTGCCATCACGTTGATGATTGCCACGATGTCTGAGACGTTGGTCAGACCGTCTGAGTTCACGTCACCGTCGAATCTTTCGGCGGGCGTGCCCTGCGGCGTGCAGACTCTGCCCACGAACAGGACGCACTGCTCCTTGCGGTTCTCTATCGTGAAATAGAAAGGGCGGTCAACTGTGAAGTCCTCATAATCCGGCTGTTTCCCGCTCTTTGTCATCGTGACCACTGACACGGCGGATGCCTCCGTCCCCTCCTCATCCACGGAGATTTTACTCAGCTGGAACGCCTCATCAATAAACAGAGCAATATCTGACATCCTTGAGAAGTCGGCACTGCCACCAAACGCCTCAACCATGCCCAGCGACTTCATCACCGGCTCCAGGTCGTATCTGCCGTCGATGCTGAACTTCGGCATCGTAAGACTGACATGGGCGGGTTTGTTAACGGAGCTCATCGCCATCATCCAGTCATCACGTGTCAGCTCAGGAAGTGTGAAGCCTTCCAACGGCACGAACAGCGTCATGGAGAAATCGCCCGCACCGTAGGGCAGCGTGACGGCACGGAACTTGCCGTTTTCTGTAAGGCAGTACTCTGACTTCGCGGACATCATGTCCGTATTTACTGCGCTTCCGTCGGCGAGCAGGAACTGTCCGGGCTTCGTGTCCTTTTTCTCAAACGGAACAGCCCAGGAGCCCTTGAAATAGAGCGCGTCGGCGAGCACGACCGCAATGTCGGGGCGCAGAGGCTCATCGAAGATTGTCGGTATCATGCCGTGCGTCTTGTCGTTCGCCCAGCTGTTGACAAGGGCGATTCCCTCAGGTGTGTCGAACTCCGCGCTGCCGAAGCCGGCATCATAATAGCTCTGGAGCACATTCGTGAAGCTCTCGAACAGACTGACCTCCGGACGGTGCCACACCGAGTTGGCAATCTCACATATTGGGTATGCGGCTTCATACTGCTGTAATGCCTCCTCCTCATCTCCATACCCATTCCACTGCTCAGGATTGAAGGGCGGGCGGGTGGTGAGCGATTCGGTCAGCAAATAGTAGGAATAGTTGACAACATAGTCAGGATAGCCGTAAATGCCGAGCGCTTTATTCATCTCCCGCAGCGTCTTGCCGCTGGCACCGTTCGCCACCATCGACAGAACCAGCTGCGCGGAAAGCGGCGAGAAGCACAGGTTGCCGACGGATTCAGGGTTCTCTGCCAGCTTGGTGAACATGTTGAAACCTGTCTGTTGAATACATTTGAGCAGATAGACATCGTCCACGAATCTCTCCATAAACTCCGAGGTGGTGAATATCGTCTCACCGTTTACCTCGCATGAGATGAAATGGTTTAAATTTCCAGAATTGCTGAATCCCCAGTTGTTCAAAGGCCCCAGAATGCTTCCTACACCTTGAATCCACCAGCCGGTAGGAAAGTCCCAAAAAATCTCATCCTGATTATCCCACTGACGGTTCAGGTGCAGACATAGCCTTTCCGTTCCGTTTATATTGACTGTCTTACGTTCAAACAGCCGCATCATGATGCTGTTCCCGGGATGTGCAGACGAAGAGACTTTGGTGGTTTCCCGGAAACTGTCGCTGAAATCATAAAGGACATAGTGCTCATCAGACTGTACGGGAATGAAATACACCTTGTCGTCCTCCTCGAAAAGAGACAGCTTATACCGGGTCAACCCGTCGTTCCTTTCATTAAATCCATATAATTTCTTACATTCCCTGCCGGCTATCAGCGTATCGCCCTTGATGAAATAGGAATACTCATAATCGGGAACAATATCTGATATCTCAGGGTTATTATATATCATCCGCCACACCTTTCCCTCCTCAACAAAAGGGACAACTGCGTTGCCATGGCAGGTCAGCATGGTGTCCGGGACATCATCAAGCCATATAAAATTTGTTTTTATCAGATATTCTCCTTTTTTGAAACCAGGAATTCTCACATCAATTTCACAAGGTGCATGGTTGTTGAAATCATCAGAGCCAAAACTTGTAGGCAGATAATTCACGGTTATGATGTCACCGGAAATCATGGCATGCATGGCGTCGTAATTATCGGGGAAAATAGATGACGCCAGACTCCTTATATGTAGCGTGTCTGCTATGAATTCATAATGGACATACGGCTTCGGCCTTTCACCTCCCTCCCATATCCGCTTGGTAAACGGGACTGACTTCAGGTTGTCAAAGTTTAACTCAAAAGCTATGGCATAAAAACTGTTTGAATTGGAGAAGGACGACAGGCGTGGGGCTGTCCGGCTGTCAAAGTCCGACATCCGGAAAATGCCTGTCTTGACAGAGCCCACATTGTCCACCCACACATCCTCCAGAGAAGGATTGTCAACCCCTTTCAGACGATATGCTTTCTCACCGTAATTCAGCAAGGAGTAATGCGTCAGTTCAGATGGGTCGGACACTTCTTCCACTCTCATCCGGTTGCCGTCACCGTCTGTCAGGGTGTCACCGACGGCATGACCAAAGTCAAACATCTGGATTTCCTCATTTTTTGAGGGGTCATAACGGAATAGTCTGGAGCCGTCAACTCTGTAATATAATTCACTGTAATAATAGGAATCTTCATTACCGAAATATCCCTTTACGACCATGTTGTGCGAAACATTTAACGTCAGGTACTTCTTGTCGTTGGCATAAAATGGATGTAAGGCATCAATCTGAGCGAAATCGTATTCCAGACCGTTTTCACTTTCATAAAAAACCAGCCAGCAGTCTTCGTCTTTTAACATACGATAAGAAGCTCTTGTCTCACATACAGACAACATCAAGAGCAGAAGAAAGAACAGTTGTCGTATCGTTTTCATAAGCTGTATTTGTTTTTAATGTTGTTCTCTTACATGTCTGATTAACGCTAAGAGAAATAACTCTGAATAAAGTTATTACGTCGTTTCCATTTACAAAAGTAGCTTTACTTTGCAAAAATACTACTTTCATACAAAAATGTCAAATAATTAGTCAGAAAAAAGTAAACCAAAAGTAAACCAAAACGAAAACATCGGAAAAAACAATATGTTCAGAAACGAATTCATGAAAGAAATTAAGGAAACAAAAATCAAAAAAGGTACTCGATGATAACAAAAAACAAAAGCTTCACTGATTTTCGGCTGCGCTCGGCATAACTCAAGCAAGTTTGGCTCTGCTATATCTTTCTTATAAGTTCCTCAAGTCTGTGGTTTTGTGAATTGGGGAAAAGCTTCTTTTTCGCTTTGGATTTCAAATTCGAAACACTCTGCATGTTGTTTTTCCCCAAGCAGAACCATTATTTCTTTGGTCTTGAATCCCAACCGTACCAAAACACAGGTCTTACGCTCCAGGTCAGAAAGCTG
>JAEEOB010000106.1 GCA_016284045.1 Bacteroidaceae bacterium | reverse complement strand
CGAATTTTCCTTGAAAGTGATGCTATGTCTGAGCGATTAATTTGAAATTTAAGTCTCGGAAGTAACAGTGGTAGTTCAAAAAAATTAGTTTGTAGTTTTTAGTTGATAGTTTATAGTGGCCATGCGGCTGGTTTTGACCGTGCTTCGCTTCGCAGGATTTCGTCTCGACTCGGCAAAGCTCGAACAAGTTCTGCTTTGCTCTCACTGTTCCTCAATCTCGCTGGTCTGTTGTGCGGTCAGGACGACCAGTTTAGTTTATAATTTTTAGTTTATAGTTTTTAGAAGCCTTGCGGATGGCATGAGATAAAAAAGTGAAAATCTTTTCCAAAATTTGGTGATTCTCCACTTTTTTGCTACTTTTGCAGATAATCTTCCACTAACAGTAATTTTTTGATGACAATTTTCAACTAACGGTAAATAATTCAAGTTTCTGAAGTAAAAAAGGAAGTTATAAAAGGAAGTTATAAAAGGGAGTTAACGAGCCTGAGGCTCGTGGACGATAGTTTTTCCAATGATAAATCGATATTAGAATCACTCAAAAATAAATAGAACTTAATAATTATCAGCTTTTTCAAATACTTGCGAAAGTTGAATAAATAATCAAACCTTTTAAGCATATGAAACGAGTACTATTAACTTTACTGGCAGTGATTTTCGTGAGTGTGGCGGCATACGGCGCTGTTTATATCGGCGACAAGAAGCTGGAGTCGGGCGTGACGTACACGAAAAGCAACTGCAACTGGATAAAATACGGGAGCGTGCTGTTCGAGGACGACACATACGCGTGTCATCTCTACCTGAACGACGTGGACATCAACACAGTGGGCGAATACGAAAGAGGCATCATGATAGATGCCGGTGTTTACCACAACTGCAGCATCCACCTGAAAGGCAAGAACTATGTCTATAGCGACCTGGACGCGTTAGTATGCGGTGCGAACTACAACGAGATAGAGGACGCGGGCGGCTCGCTTGAACTGCACAGCAGCCTGAAAGCGGCGGTGTTATTGCAGGATTTTGGAGGCTCCTACATCTGCGATCTCCGTCTCTGGGACGGCGTGACATTTATCGCTGAAGGAAAGCAGGCCGTATCCACGAAAAGCTTTTATAACTCGGTACGCGTGTCGGGCAACTGCAATCTGTGGCTGAAATCCACCGACAATGAGTCGTGCGCAGTGGAAGGTGTTCAATATTTCTACCTTCACGATTCCATGTCGTTCATACTGCCAGAGAATGGTAAATACGACCAGAACAATCGGTATATGGTTGACAGCAAAGGCAGCAGATACACCGGCGAAGTGAAGGCCGGTGAATTTCCATACATCTATATCGGCGGTGAGCCGGTGTCGTCGTGGAACTGGGACAATATCAAGCCAGAGTGTCTGAAAAGCGGCAGTATCAGTTACGACAAAGACGAACATGTGCTGACGTTCGACAACGCCACGCTGGAATGGGACGAAGCCGGGAGCAATTTCAATGTGCTCATCTATTTCGTTTATAATTCCAAGCGCCCCAAAGACTTCACGATTCGCCTGATTGGCGACAACTATCTCAATCTGAACAAAACGCAGACAGCCATTTATCCCTCTATCTGCACCTTACGCATAGAAGGAGACGGAACACTGAACATTCATTCTCCCGAGGAGGCGTACCGTCCGATGATTTACATCACCCCCCATTACCCGGTGACCTTAGCCTGCAAATCAGTGAAGATGGTTTCGGAAAGCACCAACTACAACAACATCGCATTCATAGGTGCGCAGAACTCTGCCACCCGAGAAGACCGCAAACTGATCATCGACAACACGCGTCTGGACATCACCTCTCCTCAATACACCTTCTTTGAGGTGGACAGCATCATCACGAACGGTGTGGAGCTGATTGAGCCGGAAGACGCCTATTTTGACTACGGCACGAAGAAAATCATGGTCGGCGACAACAACGTGGTGCCTCATGTGGTGTTCGACATAGCCAACTATCCAGTGAAGGTGAAAGGAACGCAAGTGACCTGGAAAAACAAAAACGACGTGCTTGGCGACGGTACGGTGAGTTACAACCCCGACAAGCAGCTGCTGATACTGAACAACGCCCATATCACGACAGGCAAGGAGGCAATCGGCATCCATTCGGAGCAGGACAACTTCAACATCTATCTGCTGGGCAAGAACACCATAACGAGCGAGGAAAACGCCATCGCCTCCGTGTCACAGAGCGATGACCTGGACAATATGGGCATGCTGACCATCAGCGGTCCGGGCAGCCTCGACGTCAGCTCCAACGCTTACGGCATAGAGACAGCCTTCCAGCATATCATGCTGGCTGACTGCGGCAACGTAAACGTGAAGGCGCCGGCCGGTATCACCGGCGCCCTGTCATTACTCTCCTACGCCTTCGGAGGGACTCCTACCAAACCATTAGAGTGTCTTGGCATCATGAACAGCAACCTGACCGTGGAGTCGGACTATGAGTCCAGTGACGTTGAGTATGCCGCTCCGCTTATCGTGTATGGCGTGGAGCTGGACGAGGAGTCTGTGGAGGTGGTTGAGCCGAAATCATGGAAATGCGAGTTCCCGTTCATCTACGACACGTCAACAGGGTCTGACGTAAAAGCGAAACGGTTCGTGGTGAAGAGTAAAAAGCTGAAAGGAGACGTGAACCTCGACGGCGCAGTTAACATCTCGGACGTGGTGGCTATCATCAACCAGATGGCGGGCACGGCGACGTATGCCAACGCAGACGTGAACAGCGACGGAGCCGTGAACATCTCGGATGTCGTGGCTGTCATCAACATCATGGCAGGAAAATGATATTATTTTACAGGAATTACAGGAATTTTTAGATTTTTCATGCCTGTTTTTCAGGCATTTTAAACGATGCGATTACATATAAAAACTGAAATAAAATGAAAAGAACTGTATTGATAACGGGTGCGACAAGCGGAATCGGACTCGGTTGCGCCAAAAAATTCGCAGCTAACGGCGACCGGCTGATTCTGACCGGCAGAAACGAGCGCCGGCTGACGGAAATCTGCGAAGAGCTGAAATCTCAGGGCTGCGAGGTGCTGCCGCTGGTGTTCGACGTGCGCGACCGCAAGGCGGCTGCAGCGGCGGTGGAGAGTATTCCCGAGGAATGGCAGTCCATCGACGTGCTTATAAACAACGCAGGGCTTGCCTTAGGGCTGGAGCCTGAATACGAGGGCGACATGGACGACTGGGAGACGATGATTGACACCAACATCAAGGGGCTGCTCACGATGACCCGGCTTATCGTTCCAGGAATGGTAGCGCGCGACAAAGGGCATATCATCAACATCGGTTCGGTGGCAGGTGATGCCGCCTACGCCGGCGGCAACGTGTATTGCGCCACGAAATCCGCAGTGAAAGCACTGACCGACGGTCTGCGCATCGACGTGGCTAACACCGCACTGCGCGTCACAAACCTGAAGCCTGGACTGGTGGAGACAAACTTCAGCAACGTGCGGTTCCATGGTGACACCGGCCGCGCCAAAACACTCTACACAGGAATCAAACCTCTCACAGGCGACGACATCGGCGACGTGGCGCTCTATGCGGCAAACGCACCGGCACATGTGCAGATAGCGGAGGTACTCATCCTCGCCACACATCAGGCAAACGGAAGCGTGATTGTCAGGAACGGAAAATGATTTTTATTAACAGGAATTACAGGAATTAACTGAATTCAATGACCGCGATGCTCAAAATGGCTTAATGACATATATATAAGATGATTAATATGATAAAAAACAAGACCATATAGAAAAAGTCTGCTACACATGCAAATACATGAATGGCAGACGATAGCAATAGAAAATATAAAAATGTCTCACAGCGCTTCGATTGTGCGGTCCATGCGGTAGGCGGAGGAGTTGAGGATGGCAAGGAGCTTGCCATCCTCTGAGCTGACGCGAACCTCACAATAAGGTATTTTTCTGTGATTTACAATCTCACGAGCCTCCGCATACACCCATCCCCCTTTCACATTGCTCACATACGTCATGTTGGATGAAATCGCCACCGTGACTTGCAAGTGGCTGTTCACCGCCGCTGCAAACGCCAGGTCGGCAAGCGTGAAGAGCGCACCGCCCTGACAATAGCCTGTGGCGTTGAGATGCTCTGCTGTCACCAGCATACGGGCTTTCGCATAGCCTTCGCTGACTTCAACCAGCTCAGCACCTATCATCGCTGCAAAACGGTCGTTCTTGAAAAATTCTTTTAAATTCATGAAATCAAGAGGATTTTGATGTCTGAGTAATCGGAGTTTTCAGAGTTTTCTGAGTAATCGGAGTATTCAGAGTAATCAGAATAATCAGAGTATTCGGAGTTTTCTGAGTAATCAGAGTAATCTGACTAAAGGCTCTTCTTCTTGTAGCAGTCGAAAATGTTGTTGACGTATGCTGCAGGCAACTTCGGCGTGAAGAGGCTTACGAGAATCACAATCGGGAATCCGCCCACCATGGCGATGGCACCGCAGTTGATGGGGTTGGCGATGGCGTTGTTGAACAGCATGTTCACCACCGTGATACCCACACCCCATGCGAAGCACGCCCATACGGCTGCTGTGGTCACCCGTTTCCAGTAGAGTCCTACCATGAACGGGGCAAGGAACGCACCGGCGAGGGCTCCCCATGAGATACCCATCAGCTGGGCGATGAACGTAGGCGGGTTCAGGGCAATCATCAGGGCGATGACGATGAAGAACACAATCAGCACACGCATCACGATCACCTTGCGTTTCTCTATCTTCTCTGCCACCATGTCGTCGATGGAACCCTCCTCCACCTCACCGGGGAGCGACTTCTTGTCGCGGTAAATCAAGTCGAGGGTCATCGTCGAAGCAGACGTGAGCACAAGCGATGCCAGCGTGGACATTGATGCCGAGAGCACGAGCAGCACCACGAGAGCAATCAGGATGTCGGGCAAGCCCGACAACATCGACGGAATCACGGAGTCGAAATCTGCCGGCACCATCGCACCGTTCTTCTCCACAAACTCAAGCGAGCCTGAGAACAAGCGTCCGAATCCACCGAGGAAATAGCAGCCTCCAGCCACGATAAACGCGAAAATCGTGGAGATGATGGTACCACGCTTGATAGCTTTCTCGTCGGTGATGGAATAGAACTTGCCCACCATCTGCGGCAGGCCCATCGTGCCGAGCGAGGTCAGCACCACCACGCCGAGGAGGTTCCACGGGTCAGGTCCGAACAGGCTGCCGAAACTGCCGTTCAC
Source organism: Bacteroidaceae bacterium (assembly GCA_016284045.1). Taxonomy (GTDB): domain Bacteria; phylum Bacteroidota; class Bacteroidia; order Bacteroidales; family Bacteroidaceae; genus UBA3839. The sequence goes on along the minus strand of JAEEOB010000106.1, from coordinate 80,859 downwards.
CGCAGGGTTCGCGTCGCTCGGCACCTCCGAGATTTTAGAGAAGGCCTCCGAGAGACCTCCTTGGGTGTTGAGCACCGCCGCGATGACGGTGACGATGCCGAAGAGCATGATGATGCCCTGGATGAAGTCGTTGAGCGCAGTCGCCTTATAGCCTCCGAGAATCACATAGACGGCAGTGAGGAGCGACATAATGATGACGCAGTACTCGTAAGGTATGCCGAAGCCCATCTCAAACAGTTTCGAGATGCCTTTATACACACCTGCGGTGTAAGGAATCAGGAAGACGAAGGCGATAATCGACGCGGCGATACGCAACCCCTGGTTGTTGTAGCGGGTGCCGAAGAAGTCGGGCATCGTCCGCGACTCGATATGCTGAGTCATCAGCTTCGTTCGGCGTCCGAGGATTATCCATGCCAGCAGCGATCCGATAACGGCATTACCGATACCTATCCATGAGGATGAAAGACCGTATTTCCATCCGAACTGTCCGGCATAGCCCACAAACACCACTGCCGAGAAATAACTGGTTCCGAAAGCAAAAGCGGAGAGCCAGGGACCGACCGAGCGTCCGCCAAGCACAAATCCGTCCACACTCTTTGCCTGTTTGCGGGAATAAACACCCACAAACACAGTCACAGCCAAGAAGATGACTGTCAATAATATCTTGATAAACACAACCTAATTGGATTTAAAAATTAAAATAATTTACGATGTATTTATTTCTAGAGAATCTAGAGAAACTAGAATATCTAGAAAATCTAGAGCATCTAGAATATCTAGTCCCCACTAGAATCAAAATGCCACCTGCATCTGTGCCTGGAGCCAGTTGTAGTCGTTAGGGAGCTTGTTGCCTGTGATGCAGCGGGTGTATTGAGCCTGAATACGGCATTTCTTGTAGAACCAGTACTGCAGTCCGACGGTCAGGTTGGTCTGGTCCCAGCCTTTGATGTCGGTGTTGCGGTTGAAGGTCTCCGCACTCGCCACGAGGTCGATGGCCTGTACGAGCGGCACACAACCCGTGATATAGCCGCCGCGGCTGCCCACGTCGCCGTCCTTACCGCCGAGCCACTCTGCACGGATGCTTACGGGACGTGCCTCCTTGAATTTGCCGGGAGCATACTGTCCGAACTTGTATTCAGCACCCACGCTGTAGCGGTTACGCGTGTAGTCGTCGCCCTCTTTCACAGAAGGGTTCCATGCGGCAGTGCCCACGGCATGGCCTTTGCCCAGATAGCCCGACGCCACGAGGCGCAGTCCGTCTAACGGCTTGTATTCAAGCTTGCCAAGCAGGTCTTTCTGGTTGTTCTTATCCACTTTGTTTATCTGTCCGCCGTTCATTACCGCAAACTCGTAATGAACCTTGTCGTTGAGCACGTCACCATAGAACATCAGTCCCATGTCGCGTCCGTAGTTCACGCCGTTGAGCGGGTCTGGCCCCTCACCAGCGAGGAAGAGCACAGCCTGCGAATAGACGTCGATAAGCTCAAGGGCAGTCGGCGACAGCGGATTCTCCATCGTATAAGAATGTTTGAACTGTCCAAGGCGCACATTCAAAGCCTTGTTGTTTGTTATCCTGTAGTCTGTGTAATACTCCTGAACGACACTCGAAAAATCATGCATAAACAAGAAAGACCATCTGTCTGTGATTCTTGCTTTTGCCCACAAAAGGGTGCGTTTCAGGTTGAAGCTGTTTTGTCGTTTCGCGCTGGGGTCGCTGAATGAATAGCCGCCCTGCGCATAACCGTTCAACGTGATTCGGGATGTCAACTCTTTCATCCAGTCGATATCGCCGGAGTTTTGTTGTCCCATGGCAGCCACGCTGCTGAACACCGCCATCAGCACAGCGAGTGTCCTGAATTTCATTGTCTGTTTTCTCATTTCTTACAATATTTTAATTAAACACAAATTACTTCTTTAGTTTATAGCTGTTAGTTTGTAGTTTTTTGTGACCATGCGGATATTTACTTCGTACTCGAATTCCACAAATTCCACGAATATATTACACGAATGATTACTTAAACTTCATGTATTAAGGACTGAATTATAATCCACTTGGAAAAAATTAAAAATCCTTTTAATCCTTTATTCCTCTGACATAAAAAAACTAATGTTTCTGCAAAGTTAACACTTTTTAAAGAAACAAGCAAAAAAGTTGACAAAAATCCCTAACACACGCTGATTTTATTGAATAATTGTTTGATTTTACGCTTTTTCGGCAACTATTTGAAAGAAGAAAAGGTCATTGTTTTGTAAAGAAAACACATAAATCCCCAAAACGTATAAAAAAATATGCGTTTTGGGGAAATATAGCAAAGATAAATCCCCAAAACTGATAATTAATCATGCGTTTTGGGGATTTATAGGCTGAAAAACATTAACAAAAAGTAGAACTTCGTTCTTCAAAAAACGCTTCGCTTAGCAAAAAGCCATCCGGTTTGATTGCCAGAACACAGCTGATAATGTGTTGTAAAACAATAAATAATGACTTCAGAAACTTGAGTCAATTAATTCCTGAAATTCCTGTTGATAAAATACTACATCGCCATGATGTTAATGATAGCCACAACATCGGATATGTCGGTTTTCTTATCCTTGTTCACGTCAGCAGTCGCTTTGTATTTTGTGTCGCCAGCCATGGTGTTGATGACAGCGACCACGTCGGAAATGTCCACCTTGCCGTCGCGGTTCACGTCGCCAGGAATCAACACAGAGTTGTTATAGACGGTCAGCTTGAATGTGTCGAGCAGCCGGGCTCCGGTCATCGACGTCGAGGTTTCGTTGTAATACACTTCGTAAGTGTACGACTTGCCCGACGTAAGATTCTCCACGGTTGTGGAATAGACGGACTGGCTGTAAGGACTGACACTTGGCCTCCAGTAAACATAAGAAGTCTGGTCTGTGCGTTGCAGGAACAGATAGCCCGTGGTCGTGTAGCGCGTGTTGTTGTCGAGTGTGATGTCGAGTTTGGTCGATGACTTGTAATAGATGTAATGGGTGTCGCCGATTTTTGTCGCGTCGTCGCACGACACCTTTGCGCTAATCACACCGTTGACGCCCTGTGTGATGTTCACTGTCACCTTGCCGAGGTAAGACTTGGTGTAATACGTTTTGTTGTTGCTGTCATACACGACCTCATAAAGATAGAGGGTGATGGTGCCCGTTTTCGTCGGAGTGAAATAGAAATACGCTTTCTCTGTGCCATTTTCGGGTATGAACACACCAGCGAGTGTGGTCAGGTCGCTGCCGTTGCTGAGATACATGCCCACTGTGCCGCTGAACTCGTCGGGATTATTGTTTTTCAACGTCACCTCCACCTCCTGCAGCACGTTCACATAGCCGTTGCCCGTGAGCCGGGCGCCTGTGACACTCAGATTGCAACTCATCGGATGCACGGTGCAACTTTTCACCGAACCTCCCGACACCGTCACCATGGCATAATATTTCTCGGAGCAGCTGCATGGTTTCCAGTTCATGCCGTCGGTGCTATACACCGCACACAGCTTATAGGTGCCGGCCGACATCTTATTCGTGATTTGTATGTAGTCCACACTGTAGTCCTTGAATCCATAGTTAGGTGCCAGGTCATAACCGTTGGTATAGGAGCTGATGAGCTTCGTCACCTTGCCGTTGCTGTCCACAATGCCCGCACCCACGTAATAATACCCGCTGATGCCCGTCTTGTTGTAAACCGAGAACGACACGGATGAACTGCCCTTCACCACATTAGTCACCGACATGCCGCTCAGCGGAGACGTCTTCGACGGTTGCAGGCCGATCACCACCGAATGGTCCATCGTATAGCCGTCGGGTGTTCTGCTGGAACCAGCCTCGTTGGTGGTTTTGGGATTGAGCACGTTGAGCGTGAAATAACCGTTGTAGCGGCCGCCCCACCCCCAGTTCACGTGATATTTGCCTGAAGTGTCGGCACCGTCCACAACAAACTGATGCCCGCTGCCCGTGGAACTTCCGGAGTAGAGGACAGGCCTTCCTGCCGCCAGCTCATTATAAATGAGCGCATCCCACTCTGCAATCGTGCAATCTTCACGGTAGGCTATATAGGCGTAGGGATTATATCCGAAATAAGTGATGAGTCCGGTCAGCATATTCGTGGTGTATGCGCTGGAGCCGCCCGTTCCGTAGTTCATCTTTGCCGCATAGCCACAGTATTTCAGCAGCTTGCCGATTGCCTTCGCCCGGTAAGAGCTTACGTCATCCAGGTTGGAGCCCGTGTATTCGTTGAGCATCGAGCCCCACTCAATCGTGGTGACAGGAAGCGAGGGAAGCGTGCCGAGCGAGGTGTTCGAGGTGTAAGACGGAATCGCCAGTTTGGTGCTTGACGGATAACGGTGGTAGTACATCACCTGCGCCATCGCCACAGCCACACATCCTGCGACACAGTAATAATTGTTATAGGTGGGACACTGGCAGTTGAAGGCATTGCCCGTGGTGCTCACCTCACCCTGGTCCCATTTACTCTTCAGCATGGGAGAAATCGCCTTGTGGCTGATTTTCCAGGGCGACTGAAGCAGGGCTTCGCCTTCATCGATTTGCGACAGATCTTTCTCGTACGACTGCATCAGCGACTTGAAGTTGTCGGGCATCAAGTCCTCGGAGAACTCACCCTCGTCGCAATAGCCGAGGATGTCATCCACCGCGTCGTTTTTACTGACAAGCACGAAACCGCCTGACTCAGGGCAGACGGCATATATCGACGCACTTGCCTTGCGCACGGTCATCTGCTGGGCAATGATTTTTGAGGGGGAAGTCATCCTGCCACCCGCCACAGACGGACGGGAGAGCAGAAACTGGGTGGCTTTTGCCTTTGCCTCTTCGGGGGTGATGTCGCCGGCAAAAACAGAAATTGCGCAGCACGCCAGCAACAAGCAAAAAGTTATAATTCTTTTCATGAGACAGCATGTTTTTTTTACGATTTACAGATTTGGGAACAGGTTTCCAGGATGGATGGTTTTGACCATGGTCTGATATGCGGTCGAGACGACCAGTTTAGTTTATAGTTTTTAGTTTATAGAAGCCATGCGGATGGTTTTGACCGTGCGGATGACTATCGGGTTTTGTACGGTTTCTCTTTAGACACCCCACGGGGAGTCTCTACAGCACCTACGGATATTTCATGCGTGGGTAGGGATTTGGAGATGTGCCGGTCCTTTTGCAAAATTACAAAAAAAATCGATTCATTCAAATTTTCACAAATAAATTCATTAACTTTGCACATTAATTTACGAAAAACGCCTAATCCATGAAGAAAAAGAGAAAGAAAACCACCCTCGACGCCCTCAAGGCAATGCGGAAAGGAAACCGTGAAGCGGAAATGGAACTGCTCGGTCCCGGCTTCCATTCCCACGACCGTACCCATAAGTCGAAAAAGACGTACACACGGAAACAGAAACACAAAAATAGTATTTAGTTTTTTTACAGCCGTCTTCGGGCATCAAGTCCTCGACGGCCTATGTTCTTGTTCGAACCGCTGTAAAAAAACAGATAAAAAAAACCGGAGAAGGGTTCAGTTGCTACTGGCAACCTACGACCATCTCCGGATTTTCTTGTCTTTTCAGGTTTCTTCAGCCTTTGACTGACAGATTCCTTCGGATTACTTTGCGATTGGCCTCACTGAGAGTCCTTGCACACGGCCATCAGTGGAAATATAGACTCCAGAGTCGTTAATGCTGAATGACCGGGCATCGTTGACGTTATTCGACACATTGTTGGATGTCCAATATTCGCCTACATACCCCTGTGAGTCCAACTCCGTATCTATATACCAACCTGCGGCAGGAAGGAATATCGACGAACCGTTCGTTGACGTGAATTTCATTCCGTTAATCCCGTTGAGGCTTATCCAATTTCTCGTGCAGTCATTCTGAAGATACTGCATCTGGTTTCTGGTAGGCATACACCAAGCGTTTCCTACTTTCATGAACGCCACATCATACTGAGTGCCGGAGATGTTTGAGCCGATATCAACAAATTTCAGATTCCTGAAATATTGGTAATTGTCGTTATTGTAATAACTCTTCACATCGGTCTCACCCCATGCATAGTGGCCGCCATACTCCCAAGGAGCGGAAGCACCCACATTGCAACAAGAGAACTTCAAGCCATTGCCCATGTCGATGACATGAGGATGCTGGGCGTCGGGACACAGACCGGCTCTTACTGCCGCATCTGAGTTAGGATTGGGCTGACCGTAAACCGGACGGACTGTCAGGCCGCAATCCCTGAACAGAATATAATCATTAGTGACTTGGTCGTCGACAAACTGGAAACAAAGTGCCCTGCTGTCTGTCTTCGACGGATTGGACGACCAATAATACCCTCTCGTACCATTGTACGAGTAGTAGCCCTCATCGTTGTAACCCGAAGCTGGCAGGAATATCTTCGCACCGTTCGGACCGGTTATCAGCATGCCGTCAACTCCTTTCAGCATGTATGGTTCTTTCCTGCAGTCTTCGTTTAGCTGTCTCAACTGGACAGAGGAAGGCATGTGCCATTCGCCACCCCATTGCACTTTCGCCGCATCGTACTGGGTGCCGGAGATGTCGCTGCCCAGGTCCTTATAGGAGCCATTGGAATTATACTTGTAATTATCAGAACTATAAACGTTCTTGGTCTCTGTCTCGCCCCACGCATAGAAACCACCGGCTTTCCATGGAGCGGAGGCACCGACGTTGCAGCAGGAGAATTTCACGTCAAGCCCCAGGTCGATGATATGGGGATGGTGCTCGTCGGGGCAGATACCGGCCTCCACAGCCGCGTCGGGCTGGGTGCCGTCACCCTCGGTGACAGGACGGACCGACAAGCCTTTCGAGCGGGAACACTGATGTGCGGAACTGTTATCGTCCAATGACAGGTAGCAGACAAATCCGTATGTGCCTTCACGCCCCATCGGTATCTCGGATGAGGCATAGTTGGCGTCTGTCCCAAGATAGGAAGGTTCGCCACTACCGCCTTTGTCGCCGGAGGCGGGAAGGAAAATGGAATTACCGTTCGGACCAGTGTATTTCACACCGTTGATGTTGTTCAGAATCAACCACTCCATGGTGCATTTGCCAGTAAGGAAGTCCAGATGGCTTATAGCCGGCGTCTGCCAGTTGCCACCCCACAACACGTATGCCGCGTCATACTGGGTCCCGGCTATATTATGTCCGATATCATTGCATGAGGTCGCTGAGGAGCCATACTGATAGGTTTCCCAATAATAGGTGGTTTTCTCATTCACCTCACCCCATGCGTAGTAACTGCCATATTCCCATGGAGCGGATGCTCCCACATTGCAGCAGGAGTAGTACACTTCTCCGCCCAAGTCGATGGTATGCGGATGGTTGGAGTCAGGACACAGACCAGCCTCCACTGCAGAGTCGTCGGGGGTTCCAGGTTCTGTATTTTCATCCTCATACTCCTTGATACCACTGGCAATGATATTGATAATCGCCACGACATCGGAGATATCCACTCTTGAATCCTTGTTCACGTCAGCCCGTGCAAAGACTGCTGACCCGGCCATATGGTTGATGGTTGCCACGACATCGGAAATATCCACACTCCCGTCATCGTTCACGTCGCCTTTCAGTTTCCGGTTGGATGGCTCAGATGAACCAGGGGGGATGATGGCGCGGCCATCGAGGTTGTCGGCTGTGACCACCTCTTTCGTGTCCTCATACAAAAACTCCGACTTCAGGGTGACTTCAGCCTTCACCGACGACATATAGATCCGGTCGATCTTGTCACGCCATCCGAGCGAGAGCGTGCCCGGCTCACCTTCATTGCCCGACGAACGTCCGGGGCCGATGCCGTAACCACCTGCCTCTCCGCCTATGGCAGTCACGTTGCCGCCGTTGATGGTCACACTGCCACCTTCGCCGGGAATCGCGGTAAAGGTAAACGAATGGCAGCCTCCTCCTCCGATGCCGGCACCATAATGATTGCCCTTGGCATAGACTGTGCCGCCGTTAATCACGACGGTGCCGCCATGACCGTAGTGACCTGCCCAATACCCCTGGGCACCGCCGCCGATGCCGGCGGCTGAATAACCTGCGGTGGCCTCCACACTGCCGCCGTTCACAATGAGCGTGCCGGCACGTTCGTGATTGTCTCCGCCGATGCCAGCCAAATAATCGTTACATGGACCCACGGTCAGCTTACCCGTTCCATTTGCCTGGCCGTAAATAGTCAGGCTGTTGCCTTCATTCAGATGGATGCCCATCGGGACAGTCAGCGTGCATCCGTCTTTCAGAATCAGATGGACAGTTCCAGAGACGGTGATACGGCCGCTTACACCTCCGCTATTTTCCAACACATACCAGCCATTGGTCCATTCATTCTGAGAACTGATCGTTTGGTACCCGCCGCTGGAAAGTGTCTGGCTTTTACCGTCAGCATCAATATAAGCCACATCCTGGGCAAACGTACAGAGTGTGGCCATCAGAGCCACGGACATTAATAAAAATCTTTTCATTGTGTTTTTATTTTTTTCAATTAGATAGTTTCTGATTAAGACATGAAATGCTTTTCCCTATCGTTTTGGCAAGCAGTTCGTTTTATGAATTTGTGAACACAGGAGCAACTTGAATCATCATTATTTCGCAATAGGCCGGACAGGGAAACCATAACTTCGTTCATAGTCGCCTACGGAATAATTATTATATTGGTTGAAAAAGAGAAAATACGCATCTTTTTGATTGTCGGTTTCTTCCAAAGTAGAAGACCAATAATAGCCGAAGTCAGAATGCCAACCATCTTCCCATCTATAGCCTTCAGCGGGCAAGAACAGCATACCGCCACCAGATTCGCGGAATCGGATGCCTGCCACTTTGTTAAACTCAATATAATCCAAAGTGCAGTTGTCCAACAGGAGTTGCAGCTGATTGCGGTTTGGCATTTGCCAGCTGCCGCCCCATTTCACATGAGCCACATCGTAGTCCGTGCCGGCTATATCGTTGCCGATGTCGTGCATGGTTTCAGAACTGCCGTCACAATGCGTATAGTTGTTATAACTGTAACTATCCTTCTTCTCGGTCTCACCCCATGCGTAAAAATTGCCAAAATTCCATGGAGCGTATGCACCGACATTGCAACATGACCACTTGCCGGCGGCTCCCATATCAATGACATGAGGATGGAAAGCATCAGGACAGTAGCCTTGTGCAACTGCAGGGTCAAGGTTGGGTTTGTCATCATCCTCCTCAATAACAGGGCGGACAGGCTTACCATTTATTCGGCTATACATATCTACTTTTGCCGAACTGTAGGCACTGAAATGAAGACAGAATACACTTTCCATAAAAAATTCACTCCACAACGTGGATGTCCAGTAAGAGCCTGCCATTGAGTACTTCAGATCACCGTCCCAGCGTTCGCCGGCACCAGGCAGAAACAGCGTACTGCCATCAACCGCCTCGATTTTAAGACCTCCCACTCCTTTGATTGTGACATATTTTGCAGTGCAGTTATCCAACAGAGACTGAATCTGATCGTGGTCTGGAATTTGCCATCTGCCGCCCCATTTCACGTGAGCCACATCGTAGTCCGAACCGGAGATGTCGAAACCAAGATAGCGCATTGTTTCAGAACTGCCGTCACACAGCGTATAGGTGTTCAAATCATAACAATCTTTCTCCTCCGTCTCGCCCCAGGCGTAATACCCGCCAAATTCCAGCGGAGTGGAGGCACCGACATTGCAACAGGACCACTTGCCAGCGGCTCCCATATCGATGACGTGAGGATGGTTCTCGTCAGGACACCAGCCTTGTGCCACTGCATAGTCTGAGTCCTTCCCGAAAACCGGGCGGACAGGCAAACCAAAATACTTGTTTAAAATCTGGTCAGGAATGGTTCCTTCATCATCGGATTGGAAAGCGAAAGCAATATCCCCCGTTGTGGACGGATTGGAAGACCAACAGTAAACTCTCTGATCCTTCCTGAAAATATAATCATCCATAAATAAACCTGTTGCAGGCAGGAAAACCCTTGCACCTTCTGCTCCTGTGAATAGCATGCCCCAAACTCCATTCAACGAGAATGGTTCTCCCGAACATTTGTCGCTAAACTGCTTCCAATTGTCTGACGAAGGCATACGCCATTCACTGCCCCATTTCACGTGAGCCACATCATAGTCCGTGCCGGAGATATTGCCACCGAGGTCATGCATGGTTGTAGTACTGCCGTCACAATGCAAATAGGAGTTCAAACCGTAGAAATCCTTCACCTCGGTCTCGCCCCAGGCGTAATACCCGCCATGTTCCCATGGAGCGGAGGCACCGATATTGCAACATGACCACTTACCCGCATCTCCCATATCAATGACATGAGGATGGTGCTCATCGGGACAAAGACCTGCTTTCACCGCAGGGTCTTCTGGGGTTTCAGGGTCTGTATTTTCATCCTCATACTCCTTGATACCATTGGCAATGATATTGATAATAGCCACGACGTCGGAGATATCCACTCTTGAATCCTTGTTCACGTCAGCCCGTTTAAAGACAGCGGTTCCCGCTATATGGTTGATGGTTGCCACGACATCAGAGATATCCACACTGCCGTCATCGTTCACGTCACCTTTCAGTTTCCGGTCGGATGGAGCCGAAGTATCAGAGGAAATGATGGTGCGGCCATCGAGGTTGTCGGCAGTGACCACCTCTTTCGTGTCCTCATACAGAAACTCCGACTTCAGGGTCACCTCAGCTTTCACCGACGACATGAAGATGCGGTCGGTCTGGTTACGCCAGCCAAGCGAGAGCGTGCCGGTCTCACCTTCATTGCCGGATGATTTGCCGGGGCCGATGCCATATCCGCCGTCACTGCCGCCTGTGGCAGTGACCTGACCTCCGTTAATAATCACGACGCCTCCCTTACCGGGGATAGCATTGGCTGAATAAATGTGATTACCGCCACCGCCGATGCCGGCTCCGTAGCCCGAACCTGTGGCAGTGACCTTACCGCCGTTGATGATGACAGTGCCGCCATGGCCATAGGTACCAGCCCAGTAACCCTGGGCACCACCGCCAATACCGGCGGCTGAATAACCGGCGGTGGCGTTCACACTGCCGCCGTTCACGATGAGCGTCCCAGCATGCTGGTGATTATCACCGCCGATGCCGGCTTGGTAATCTTGTCCAGTAGCGTTCAGCGTTCCGGTGCCTCCGCCCTGACCATAAATGTCCAGTTCGTTATGTTCGTTCAGACAGATGCCATTCTTGGCTGTCAGCGTATGTCCGTCGGTCAGAATCAGATGAACCGTTCCGGCGATGTTGATACGTGTGTTGAGTGTCACGTCGCTGTCAACCACATACCAGCCACCGTCCAATGTGGTCTGCCCGGTGAACCTGGTGTAGGAACCTGCTGATGCTGTCTTTTTGTTACCGTCGGCATCCATGTATTGCACATTCTGCGCAAACACCTGCAATGTGGCAACCAGAGCCACTGACAACAATAAAATTCTTTTTAGCAAGATGACCATTTTTATATTTGTTAAATTATTTATACAAAAATACATCAAATCTGTAATTTAAAACTAAAACGAAGTGTGGAGTTTTATAAAAACAACAAAACTCCACACTTGTGTTATAGAGATTCTGCACTTATATTTAAAAAACGCTGAAAAACAAAAAACATCCGCATGCCTACTATAAACTAAAAACTATTATCATTAAACTATAAACTATAAACTTTAAACTTTAAAAAGTGCTTAGTGCAGACAAGGAGTGCATCCGACTATCGTAAAAGGATGCTGCTCTGCACGGAGTGAATCAGCGGTGATGTGCATGATGACCACCGCTCCACGGCGGTTGATGTCGGCTGGGAGGTCGAAAATGTAATTACCGAGTGAATAGAAGATGGGGGCACCGTGATAATGCTCCACGGACTGAAGCGTGTGGGTGTGATGACAGACGAGCGCATCAGCCCCGGCATCCACCAGCTGATGAGCCTGATGCCGCTGCGTGGGTGTGGGTTCGAGCGTATGTTCCTTTCCCCAATGCAGACAGACGATGACGCAGCAGCCGGGATGTGCGGCTTTCAGCCGCTGAATGCCAGCACACAACGAATCGACCGACTGCGCCGCAGGCATCGGCTTCCCAGGCAATAAGGGGAACTGCTCCAACGGCATCTGCACCGACGGCAGCACATAGACCTCACGAGGAGAGCACGTGAGGAGCACCGGCCGCACCGCGGCTGATAGCGTGGAGTCAGCCCCGAAGGGTGTCATTCCATTTTCCTTGACATGAGCGATGGTACTCATCAATCCTCTCCTGCCCTGGTCGATGCTGTGGTTGTTGGCAAGATTGAGATGAGTGACCCCATGCAGGCGCAGCGGCTCCAGCCACTCCGGCTCTCCCCTGAAGACAAACCGCTTAAAGAGAGGTGAGCGGATTTCCGTCACAGGACATTCCAGGTTACCCACGACACAGTCTGCCGTACGCAGGAGCGAGTCCATCGACGGTGTGAACAGGCTCTCCACCCCGAGGCTGTCGATCTGACGGCGCACCCCACGGTCGAGCAGGATGTCGCCAGTGAAAGCCACTGCCAGCTCCCTATCCTGCTGATAGAAAGCCGGCAGTGCATTCTCCTTGCTGACACCCTCAATGACAAACTTGTCGAACCGCAGTCCGAACCGCCCAACATGGAAGTCGCCCACGGAATACTGGTTCTCTCCCATCTGCATCAGGCAACGGATACGTGAGCCCACAATCCGGAAATCGATGAGCCTTCCACCGATGCGAGAGCCGCGCCACAACGTACGGATATGGCCCTCATAGTTCTTGAGGATGAAGAGCCGCGGGGCGGAATCGGCAAAGAAGCGCGTGGATTTCACCACTCCCACCACCGCCTCCTCCTTGCCGTCGCCCGTAAGGTCGCCCGTGGCGAAGCGGTATACCGGATAAGGGAGGGGCAGTGTGTCGATCTCTCCCGCTGTCGTGAGCGTTAGCAGGGAAAGGCTGTCATGGACGGTCTGCAACCTGAAATGCTGTGCACCGGCACTGACAACGCCTGCAAGTACCATCAGCAGGAAAAGAGCGAACCACAATGGGCTTGATTTGCTATTGATATCCACTACGCTTAGATAATCCAGAACAACCAGGAAAACTAGAAGAACTAGAGAAACTAGAAAAAAGCCTACTCCATTCCCGCCATGATGTTGATAATTGCCACCACGTCGCTGATATTAGTCGCATCGTCTTCATTCACATCGGACGTGGCCATGAAGGTTGTGTCGCCCGCCATCGTGTTGATTACCGCCACGACATCGGATATATCAACCTTGCCGTCGAGATTGACGTCGCCTTTCAGTTTTACTATAGGCTCGGGCAGCAGCTGCTCCACAAGCGACGACGGAACGATGATATAGCGCTGCTGTTTGCCACCCTTGTCGCTGTAGTCGAATGCCTTGATGCTCGCAGTGCCGTAGCCGAACAAATCGCTGAGCGCGTTAAGCTGCATTGACTTCGTGGAGCTGTCGTGCCATGTGAACCAGTAGCTCGGATGTCTCTGCTTCGTCGCTCCTATGGAGAAGTAGATGTCCTTGCGTCCCGGCATGAGCTGGAAATTCTCTGTGGCTCCTGGCTTCGTAGCAGCTTTCATCGACATGTTCTGCGCTGTGGCATTATGTGAGATATACTTGCCTGTCGCGACGTTCTTGAAGCGGTAATAGCCCTGCGACGGCTCATACTCCACAACCCACCGCACGGAATCGGTCAGCTGCGCGCGGTCTTCCACTGGCTTCCATCCTAACGCCGTGACTGCACGCTGATACACAAAGCCAGTGCCCAGTCCGCGCTCCGCATCCTCGCACATGATACAGTATGTCTGGTCGTCATCGAAATTGAAGGTATATCCCGGCACTCCGTTCGGATGTCCGGATGTGGGACAGAGTCCGTCAACATAGAGCGAATAGAGCAATGCGCAGCCGCCGATATACTGAATAGCCACATGTTTGTCCTTGTCGGCTCCGTTCACAAACCAGTCGTAGCTGATGCCGGGACCGGTGCCCCATCCATGTACACCGTCGCCGGTCATGAACACAGCCTCGTCGGTGGTGTTCTCAAGGAAATGGAGCGTTTTGTTCGCCCAGCTGCCAAGCCACTTGCCATACGTAGTGTTGGCGCGCGTGTCGGCACAGTTGTTCCATCGCCAGTGGGTGCCTACACCCACGCCGTGTCCGGTCTCATGGATGACTGTACCGATGGCCTGATTACCCGCGTTCGGTCCGATACGCATCCATCCTCCATAACTACAGTCTGCGGTCTGGGTCTGTGCTCCGTAATGTCCGCTGAGGGTGAATCCCTTGATGGCTGTCCACTCGTTGAGATAGTCCATCGTCTGCTGTATGGCAGTGCGGCAGCGGTTGTTGGCAGCCTCGTCGGGCGCGCCGTTATCCCAGGTGCCCACACATGAGCCCTTTGGCAGCGTGACCACTTTCATCACCTCACCGTAGCCCACAGCGTAGGTGCTGGTGATGGCGTATGCCCGGGCGTAATAGACCTTAGCAGGCTCCATGCCCTGCACGTGGAAGAGCATACCTTTCTGGCTGTAGTAGGCAGTCTCGCGGTGGTCGGCGATAGTCGGTTCTTTCTCTGTGCTCCAGCAGATGCCCCGTTCCTTGTAGCTAATGCCAGATTCGAATGTTGCTCGGATAAGTCCTCCGTGCGCCGCTGGAATCATGAAGTCGGTCTTTGTGGTCACCGTAGGCTCGTTGCCCGAACCGTTCGCCACGAGGAAAAGCAGTTGCGCCGTTTTCAGTGCCTCGATTTCAATCATGATGCTCTCGCTGGTAGTTTCGGAGTCTTCAACCATGTCCTTCGCTACAGTCAGTTCAGCAAGCAGACTTTCAGCTCCCTCCTTATTCGGGTCATAGATGGCTATGGCATCGTCTAAAGCCTTCTGCAAAGCCTGGAAATCAGAAACAGAGCTTTTAGCAGCGTCAATGGCAGCCTGCAACTTCTTAGCCACAGCGTCACTGTATTCCTCCGTACCGTCAAGAATCTTATTCGCCGCTTCAATCTGCGCCTGCAGATTCTCCGCCACGGCTGAATTCATCATGGAGCCGGAATCTCTGACAGAGACCGCCACGTCCACCTCTTTGCTCAGCGCAGCGTATTCGGCAATAGATTTCTGTGCAGCAGCAATAGCAGCCTGCAGTGCCAGTGCTACATCAGAACTGTATTCGTTTGTGCCGTTAACAATCAGGTTAGCCGCGTCAATCTGATCCTGCAACTCATTTGCTGCCGAAGCAGACATCTGCGAACCCTGCAACGCCATCGCATTATCCACCAGCCTTGCAACCTCGGCAATGAGAGCGGCATCGTCCACATAACCGATGAGAGATAGGCGGAAGTTGTCCACAGCAATCCAGTTGCCCGTAGCCCCTTCAGCCACAAAACCTATATCAATCTTACCCGCTACACTTGTGAAGGTGACGGAATAGTCGTTTGGAGTATAGACAATGGTCTGCTGGTCGCCTGCGAAAATGTAGGCACCCGTGTTTTTCTTCGATGTAGAGGACTGTGTATAGTTCTGAGCCGCCACAGTGAGTTTGTACACCCCATTCGGGATAGAGATGGTCTGTCTCACGCTACCGTCACCCACACTTCCACCAGAAACCCATTTTTCCAGATAGTATGTTCCTGACTTCCTGGAAAACGAACTGTTGCTCTGAGCTACCAAGCTGACTACAGTCCATCCTTCAGTTTTATCCTCGAAATTCGGGTTAGTTATATAGCTAGTGCAGTCTAACGGGTTTTCCTCACTGACATTCGCCTTACGGTAGTTCTTAATCGCTTCTTTCAGGTCGTTGTTCACCTCCAAGACAGTGACCATATCAGCTTCCTCATCATCATAAATGGCCTGGGCTGCGTCGATAGCTGCCTTCAGCAGGTCGGAGTCTATGCCAGAGCCGTCGCCATAATAATGGTTGGCTGAATCGAGCGTTGACTTCAGCATGGTCTTGTCCACCGCCATGTCGGTGGCCAACACCTGCACATAGTCGATGACCAGGTTGGCAGAGCCAGACGAACCTCCTGCGGCAGCCTTATAGCCAATCTGGATTTTACCTGTCGTAGTCTTGGTGAGTTTGAATGAAATCTGGTCGAGCGTCCATTTCGACGACGGATAGCTTGTCACGGTCGATTTCACGGATGAACCGCTTGAAGGAATCCAAGCAAGAAGAGAAGATCCTCCTGTTGACGAGTATCCATTATAGGTGGGGACACTAATGGTATATGAGCCAGCAGGCAAGGTGACCGTCTGATAATATTTCATCTGCTCTTCCCATCCTGTGGAGAGAGCCAGTCCGCCACCGGCTTCGTCATCGTAGCCCAAAGCCGGAACTTTTCCATTGTTGAACACTCCTCCGAATCCGAACTCATACACGCCGGTGATCGTATAGTCCATCGTGAAGTCCTGTGTCCATCCCGGGATACTCCTGATTTCCTGCGCCACGTTCTGGGTACTGGATGCAGGATAGTCGAAGTCTGAGTCAAACCCGTAGTTCTCAAGGTAATACTTGCTGATATCAGTCTGTGCCATCATGGTCACACACATCAGCAAAAGCGTCAATAAAGTAGTGGTTTTCTTTTTCATATCGATTGGTGTTTAGTTAATTTTTCAAAATTAGGTATTTTTTTTCAAACTCCCAAGTATTTGGGGCGGAAAAAACAGCAAATAAGTTTTTAGTCTTTAGTTTTTAGTTTTTAGCTACCATCCGGATGATAAAAAAGAAAAAGATTTTAGACTCCGATAATGGAAAAGAGAGATATTAATAAAACTAACCTCAAAGTAGTAAAAAAGATACTTAAACTGCATTCATGGTTTCCTGCAGGGCATTGAGGAAACGGGCAGCCTCACCTCCGTCCATCTGGGCGTGGTGGAACTGGAAAGATACGGGCAAAGTGGTCTTGAATAACTTGCGGCGGTATTTTCCCCACATCAGGAACGGGTTGTTCCAGATGCCAGAATACTGATTCACAAAGGAGTCAATCTCGCAGTTGGTCAGGGCAGAGGTGCCGATGATGGCATAGTCGTCGCCCAGGCTAAACAGCTCGCCGCTGTCGTGTGCCTGGCGTGTCAGTCTGGCATAGTCGGCTTGAAACTGGCTGAGACTGCCGGAAAACGGGATGTCGCATGTGGCGATACCACCATCAGCCGTTTCGACAACAACATTGACAGCGAGGCGTTCGTACCCCATCAGCTTCTCGCCGACCGGAAGCATAAAAAACTCAGGGATGCCGCTTGCCGCTTTGCCAATACACCAGCACATCAGCGTAGTGAAACGGATGCCTTGCCTTTTTGCGGCTTTTCTCAATCTGCTGACATCGAAGGTCTTCGTCAGCGTGACCATCGGCATCGGCGATTTTATCCACAGCTCAAAATCGCGGGCACGTCTTGTGGTTTTTGGATCAATCTCAAACATTTTTTTATTTAAAGTTAAATTTCTTGCATAAAAAGGGAGTTAATTCTTCGAATGGGAGTTAACGAGCCTGTGGCTACAGAATTAGTTCGAAACCCCAATCGGGTTCGGCTGGGGACTTGGTCGTCCCGACCGTGTCAGCCGTCGAGGGCTTGATGTCCGAATACGGATGAAAAACAAAAGCCATCCGCTACAAAAAACTATAAACTATAAAAGATGCCCGAAGAAGGATGAAAGAAAAAAGTATTGTTTGCAAATGATTGACTATGCTTCGCCAGTCTAATGTGCGGTCGGTACGACCACAAAACCAGCCGAGGACTGACGGGCTGCATTCGGTTAGTTAAACCGAAGACAAAGTACAAGAAACTGCTGATGGAAAAACAGCGGGAATTGAAACAGCTTCGTTAAGCCTGATACCGCCCGATGATGCAGGAATGGGATTTGGTGTCGGCATCGTAGTTGATGCCCACAAGCAGGAGGTTGTCGGTGTATTGGGCGATTTTTGCAGGGTAGATTTTCTGCTTTATCTGGTCGATGGATGATATAGTCGTTGCGGGCATAATAGTTGGCGATGCTGATGACGCAGGCAAGTGAGTTTTCATCGTTGTTAGACAGGATGCGGGTATGCTCGTCGTGAGCATTATCGAGCGCGCAGGCAACAGCCTCCTCCTCGCCCAGGAGCGTCACCTCAAGCAGCTGCTCCGACTGCTGGAGGGCATCAACGGCCGTCTTCCAGCAGTTGCTCTTGACAGCATTCACCATCTCACCCTCCACCTCCTTATTCGGGATGTAGCACTCACTTTTTTCCAGTCGTACGACAGATAACCCAGATGAATCAGCACAGTGAATACATCATCCTTGCTTTTGACAACCGACATGTTATTACTGAATCTGGTGATTACCCACATCAATATACGACCCCATAATATTGCTAAGTTTTTATTCATCCGCAAAATTAAGAAAAAAAAACAGATTCCGCAAAATATGCTGTATGTTTATTGTCAGTGACTTTTCGTTCTGAAACCGGTGGAAACATAAAACAAAAGGATATGCCTTTTCTGACATATCCTTTTTGGTTGATTAAGCATTTCAGAAAAACGCACTTAGGATAGCTTTGAGAGCACCTCCTTGATGCGTCGCATCGCCTCGATGATGTTCTCGTCGGAGGTGGCATAGCTCATGCGGAAGCACTCAGGCGAGCCGAAAGCGTCGCCTCCCACCGTTGCCACATGTCCCACCTCGAGCAGGTACATGGCGAAGTCGGTGGAGTTGTTGATGACGCGGTTGCCGTCGCTCTTTCCGAAATAAGACGAGCATTTGGGGAAGAGATAGAATGCTCCCTGCGGGTCGTTCACCTCCAGTCCCGGGATGTCCTTTGCCAACTTGACGATGAGATTCTTGCGGCGCTCAAATGCCTGCCGCATCTCCTCCACGCAGTCCTGCGGTCCGTTCCATGCCGCCTCAGCCGCTTTCTGGCTCACAGAGCATGGTCCGCTCGTGTATTGTCCCTGCAGCTTGTTGCAGCCCTTCACAATCCACTCCGGCGCAGCGATGAATCCGATACGCCAGCCTGTCATGGCGTAAGCCTTACTTACACCGTTGATGATGACCACACGGTCCTTGATGTCAGGAAACTGCGCCATCGACGCATGGCTGCCAGTATAGTTGATATGCTCGTAAATCTCATCGGCGATGACGATAATCCGCTCATGCTTGAGCAGCACGTTTTTCAGTCCTTCCAGCTCCTCTTTGCTATAGACAGAACCAGTAGGGTTAGACGGCGAGCAGAGAATCAGCGCACGCGTCTTAGGCGTGATGGCCTGTTCCAGTTGTTCCGGCGTGATTTTGAAGTCCTGCTCGATTTTCGCCTCCACAAAGACAGGGGTGCCCTCTGCGAGCAGCACCATCTGCGGATAGCTCACCCAGTAAGGGGCAGGGATAATCACCTCATCGCCGGCATTGACAACCGCCATGATGGTGTTGCACACCGACTGCTTGGCACCGTTCGAAGTCAGAATCTGCGACGGTGCATAGTCCAATCCATTTTCGTTCTTCAGCTTCTTCACAATGGCATCCTTCAGAGAAGGGTAGCCGGGAACAGGACTGTAGCGTGTCCAGTTCTCCTCCACCGCCTTGATGGCGGCAGCCTTGATATGGTCAGGGGTGTTGAAATCAGGTTCACCCACACTCATGTTAATCACGTCAACCCCCTGGGCTTTGAGCTCACTGCTCTTCTGCGACATCGCCAGCGTGGCAGACGGCGCCAGACGGTTCAAACGGTCTGATAAATTCTGCATGGTTTCTTTTATAGGGTAAAATGTAAAGTGTAAAGTGTAAAGGATAAAGGGAAAAGTTGGGAGGGAGGAGGTTTTTGCCAGGAGTTTTGATTTCTAGGATTTTCTAGTTTTCCTAGGATTACTAGGATTACTAGGTTTTCCTAGGGATTCCCAGGGTTTCCTAGGAGTTCCTAGGGTTTCCTAGGTTTCCTGGAAAAACCAACTAACAACTATTCCTTCATCTTTCCCATGAAACGGAGGAGATAGAGGAAGAGGTTGATGAAGTCGAGATAAAGCGAGAGTGCTCCGAGCACAGCAAGCTTCTGCGTCGTGTCGTTCACCTCGTTGCCGTGAGCAAGGAACATCTCCTTGATTCTCTGCGAGTCGTAGGCTGTGAGTCCTGCAAAGAGAAGCACGCCGACAATCGATATACCCCATTCCAGTCCTGAGCTCTTAAGGAAAATGTTGACCACCGATGCGATAATCACTCCGATGAGCGCGAACATCAAGAACTTACCTATTGCCGAAAGGTCTTTCTTCGTGTAATAGCCGATAAGTGCCAAACCGGTGAAGGCACCGGCAGTGATGAAGAAGGTGGTTGCGATGGAAGTCATCGTATAAACAAGGAATATCGCAGACATCGTCAGTCCGTTGATTATTGAATAGATGACGAACATGATAGCGGCAGCCGTAAACGACAACTTGTTGATAGCGGCAGAGAGTCCGATGACGAGTCCAATCTCCACGATAGCCAGAATCCAGAATGTAGCCTGATTGGAGAAAAGCATCTCCATCATAGTATAGCTCTGCGAAACACCGTATGCCGTCAGTCCGGTGACTGCGAGAGCGAGCGCCATCCAGACATACACTTTCCTCATCAGCACGGCGAAAGCCGTTGCAGCCTGCTGTCCTTCAGCGACAGAAGGTGTGTAGGGTGAGTAGCCCTGGCCGTAGGCAGATTGTCCGTACTGCTGCGACCCGTTCTGATAACCATTGTAATTGTTGTAATTGTCCATAATATAATTGTTTAGTAATTGTTGTTGAGAGATATATACACTTTAAGGGTATCTGAAAACTGAACCTATTTCGTGAAATGGAGGATATGCCCCATACGTTCTTGTTTGGTGTGCAGATACCGTTCGTTGTACTTGTTTGGCGTGACCTCAATAGGGACGTTTTCTACAATTTCCAGCCCGTATCCCTCCAGACCCACCCGTTTGACGGGGTTATTGGTGAGAAGTTTAATTTTCGAGACACCGAGCTCACGGAGAATCTGCGCTCCCACCCCATAATCGCGGAGATCGGGGTCGAATCCAAGATGAATATTGGCATCTACAGTGTCGAGTCCCTGTTCCTGCAGCTTATAAGCCGCGATTTTGTTCATCAGTCCGATGCCGCGTCCCTCCTGCAGGAGATAGACAATGACACCTTTGCCCGTCTTCTCGATGAGCTGCATGGATCGGTGGAGCTGCTCTCCGCAGTCGCAGCGTTTAGATCCGAAAATATCGCCTGTGGCACAACTGGAATGCATCCTCACGAGCACCGGTTCGTCGGGCTCCCACGATCCTTTGAAGAGTGCCACATGCTCCAGTCCGTTGCTTTTCTGCCGGAACGGGATGATACGGAAATGTCCGTATTCCGTGGGGAGGTCAGCCTCCTCACCTTTCTCGACAAGCGACTCGCGCTGGAGTCGGTAGGCTATGATATCCTTGATTTGAATGAGCCTGATGCCAAATTCCTCGGACTTTTTGATGAGCTCAGGCATCCTCGCCATCGTGCCGTCAGGATTAAGGATTTCGATGAGCGCCGCCGCTGGCCTGAGCCCTGCCAAGCGAGCCAGATCGACAGCTGCTTCGGTGTGTCCAGCCCTTCTCAGCACCCCGTTGTCCTGGGCATATAGCGGATTGATATGTCCTGGCCTTCCGAAGGTCTTAGGTGTAGATGCCGGGTCTGCGAGCGCCTGTATAGTAGCTGCACGGTCGTGTGCTGACACCCCCGTTGTGCATCCTTCGAGTTTATCGACGGTGACCGTGAAAGGTGTTCCGAGCATTGATGTGTTCTCCTCCACCTGATGCTGTAGTTCCAAATCACGCGCGCGTGTTGTTGTTATAGGCGCACAGAGCACCCCCCTTCCCTCACGTAGCATGAAATTCACTTTCTCCGGGGTAATCATCTCGGCAGCAGTGATGAAATCCCCTTCGTTCTCACGGTCCTCGTCATCGACCACAATCACAAACTTACCTTGGCGGAAATCATCGATTGCCTGTTGTATGGTAGCAAATATTTTTTTATCCATTGGTGCAAAGTTAGTGAAAAGTTCAGACTTTTCAGCCTAACATTATAAGTATTTTGTTTTTTTATTCTTTTTTTGCATTTTCACACAGCTCACCACAACGCTTGGAAATGGTTTTGGCTGTGTTCATCACGGTCTTCAGCTCACGGCTGAGCCTCCTCCGGAAGCGGCTGATCCTAAAGAGGAAGATAATGCCCACAGGGAAGAAATAACCCACAGCCTTGTTCCATTTTGAGTTTTTGAAAGGGGCGATATGAGCCGACGGGTCGAGCACAGGGAACACGTTCAGGTGGTTAAGCACATGCCTGTCCTTGCTGTTCGACAGCTCCTCGACGCAATGCTCGAGCTTCTGGCTGAGTTTCTCCACCTCCTCATCCTGCTCGGTGCGGAAGAAAAGCCTGAAATAATTGGGGAAGCGGTTGAGGTGTTTCGTACGGCGGTATTCCTGTGCCATCCCCGCCACGTCGAGCAGTTCCTGCTGCATCAGTCCGTATTCGGGATCGCTGATGATCACCTCCTTGCGATAGATATTCCGTTTGGTCTTGATACCGAACACTTTCCGGAAGAAATTGCGGTAGGTGTCGATGTTGAAGACCACGGAGTCGTTGTTCGACTTCACGGTGAGATAATAAGCGATCGGGGCAAGCACAAGCGTGCTGAACCAAATGCCGAGCCATGGGGGAATAGTGCCCGCTGATGCGAGGTTAGACCCGAATGAATTGATGATATAGTAGAAGAGGAAAATAACCACTGCTACTACCACCGGCATCCCCATTCCACCTTTGCGTATGATGGCTCCGAGTGGTGCTCCGATAAAGAAAAAGACGATGCATGCCACAGCCAGTGTGATTTTCTGCCAGAACTGAATCTTATGCTGTCGCTGGTCGCGCTTTATCGATTTCATCATCTCTGCCCTGAACTCCATGTCACTAGCGGCCAGCGTGACTTTCTGCAGTGCGTTGTGTATGATATTGGCCTGACGGTTTTCCTGGAACGACTCAAACAGTGAATCGGCATCTGTCCGTTTCATCTTCTCCCGTTCTTCCATCACTTTCTTAGCCTCAGCCTGCTTAGCCTCAAACAGGGAGTCCTCCTGCCGGCTCTCACGCAAACGCTTCTCAAACCATGCGGCAGGTTGTCTCCAGTCTCTAACAGCAGACTTCACTGCCGTGGAATCGTATTCCTGTTGTCGATCAGGCCTAGGACGTGCCTGTCCGATCTGCAGCTGCTGACGTTCAATCATCCGGTTTCGGCGATGAGTGAAATTAAACTGCGGCTTAGAGAATCCGCTTACCTGCAGCGTTCCCCGTTTCATGTCGTCGTAGTATGCCAATGCCGTGCTGTCGATATATGCAGCAAGCGAATCGATGCCGTCGAGCAGGTTTCCCATGCTCTTGGTCTTGGCGTTCTGCGAGAAATCATTGTCAGTCATCGAGAAGTCCGTGCTGAAATCAATGATGAAATGCTTATCGACGAATGTCTCTCGACGGTATGGTACATTGTTCGTCTGCATAGCGTTTGTGCGCAGATTTTCAAACTGTTCCCCATTGTAGAGGTGGAGAAGCAGATGTTGCTTGTCGGCCGATGTCTCAAGCATGGCTGAATCAGCTAGTATGATATGGGCATTTGCAGCCCCTTCTGAAAGCTCATAAATAATCACCTCGTAGAGCATGTCGGTCTTCGGGTCTTTCTCCTTGACATATAGGTTGACTCCGTCGATACCGTCGTAGAACACCCCCTCCGGTATGTCGATGGTAGGTGATGTCTGCCTGACAGAATAGAGCATCTGGAACAGCATTTTCTGTGCGTATGGCGCCGCATAGTCCTGGAAATAATAAGACACCCCCGTCATGATGACCATGAAAATAGCAATCGGCCTCATGATTCTGACAAGAGGTATTCCCGCCGCTTTCATTGCGAGGAGCTCTAACCTCTCTCCCATGTTGCCAAACGATATAAGTGATGCAAGAAGTATGGCAAGTGGCAGCGCCAGCGAGACGAGCGTCTCTCCAGCATAGAAGAAGAATTTCGCGAGTACACTCATCTCCAGCCCTTTCCCTACGAGGTCATCGACATATTTCCATAGGAACTGCATCATCAATATGAAAATACTGATGACGAAGGTTCCTATAAAAAGGGTCAGGAAATTCTTCAGCACATATTTGTCAATCTTCTTGAACATAATTCCGTGCAAAGTTACGAAAAAACGAGAGCAGCACAAAGAAGAAACGCAGTTTTTTCTTTGTATTGCCGAGTGAAAGTAACTTTAAAGTAACTTCGGCGTAGCCAAAGTACGAAAAAACGAGAGCAGCACAAAGAAGAAACGCAGTTTTTTCTTTGTATTGCCGAGTGAAAGTAACTTCTGCGCAGCCAAAGTCACGAAAAAGCTGACAAATCGGGACTGAGCACTGAGAGAATATCTGATTTGGGAAATTTACATTTCACAAAAGCCACTACTCTCCCCAAAGCGTCTGTTCAAAAAGCAGGGAAAGCGAAAGGAAATCCTCCGCCGAACAGAGGAGCCTTAATTTCCTTTGGCTCTTGAATGTGCGGTTCCCAGTCTTTGTCGAAGCGGCTGATATTCCTGTCAAGGAAAGACAGACGGCTGGCCAGCCACTTTTTCAATATTTGAATCTCCTCTTGATAGGAACTGACACGATAAGCAGCGAACATACCCACGACAGCATTCCCGAAACCGGGCATCATCGGGAAGTCATCGCCAAAAGAAAAGCCCTCACCCATGGGTGGAAACCCATCAGGGAAGCCAGGAATGGAGTCTGGCATGTGAAATCCGCCGCCCATCGGAGGAACTCCGCCACCCATTGGGGGAAAACCAAATGGAAACTGCGGAATGGAGTCCGACATAGAAAAGCCGCCGGGGAAATGATGTATGGAGTCTAGGGCAGGTAAACCGCCCATAGGAGGGAATGCCCCGAAAGGAGGCTGCTTTGATGCCTGCAGCTTTTCCTCCTCAGAGACAAGTAGTTCCGGATATTTCTCAAAATGACGCGCTAAGCATGGAGCAAGCAGACGGGCATGACGGTCGATATACGTATTGATTGCTTTGTTGCTAAGCACATTCTTACGCAAAGACTCATAGCGTGATTTCACTTGCTTGCGAAATGCCGGGTCCTGCAGGAGTCGCTGCCACAGAGCTGGCGTGGGATTGTTGCTTGCCCCCTCAAAACACCAAGCCTCTGTGTTGTCGGCATTGGCGAAATTGGCATTTCCGTATGCCAGGTTATAGTCCCACACAGGCCCAGCCACCAACTTGCCGCCACTTCCATCGGCGTTTTGCTTTTCCTTATAGAAATAGGCACTCCGCTTATATCCGTCGGCGTTCATACTCAGTTCGGTGTGAATGAAATAGTCCACGAACGACGGCACATCGATGTATCTGGAATATCCTGTATTCGGGTCAGCAAAACTGTCGGACTGAATCACTTGCTCAACCGTATCGACATAATTCCAGATATATGCCAGCTGCTCAGGTTGCAGTTTTTTCTTCTTAGGATAGATACACGACCAGATGACCTGGCTCGACATGTTACCTTCCCCGATACCAGGAACTTTCGACACATGCGTGGCATCATCTTCGTTGTAAGTGTCGATTCGTAGCAGATAGCCACCGGTAACGTCAATGCCTCCGATGTCTTTTTTCCTCATTTTGTCGATATTCACCCGTTGTTCGCCACGCTTGATAGCTTCCGAAAGGATGTATATGCCACGATATTCACCGTTAAGCGTCAGCTCCACTATCCTCGTTCGTGGTCCCCAGTGCCCCATTTCACGCCAAAGATAAAACGCCAACGGGTCGCGTACAGCCGACACATCGTTATAAGGAGCCAGCAACACCCAGTCGCTGTGTGATGGCATTCCCAAAAGGGGTGCCTCCACATCCTTACCCATTCTGTCGCGCAACTCAATCGTGTATTTTTTCTGGTTGAAACTCAGTGAGCTGTTGCCCCGCAGTTTGATGCCGATTGGTCCGTCATAATCTCCAGCTTTCATATACGCCCCCACTTTCTGCCTTGCATTCAACTTGGCGTCTGTAGTGATGCTTATCTGCTCCACAGTCTTCTGGACTGGATTTTTCTTCTGACATTGCCCTGCCAGTGCGACGACGGCCAACAGCAGGGTGATAATGATACGCTTCTTCATAGAATAAACAAATTCTATACAAAAAAATAGTTAGGCTGTGCTTCGCCAGATGTGCAGCATAGACAACTGCGACCTCAGCTGATGACCTTTAGACTAATTATTAATATTGGGGGTTTACTTGTGAAGCCTCAAAAAAAGAAAAAATAATAAAAAACGGCTAATCCGCATCGTCAAGGACTGGGAATTTTTCCCTGAATGCCTTGAGTTTCTCCATGTCGAGTGTGGCGACTACGACGTAGGTCTCGTTGTCTGCTGCATCTGAAACGACATTGCCGTAAGGACTGATGATGGCGGTTCCGCCGTTGTAATGACACTTCTGGTCGTCTCCCACACGATTGACACCAGCCACATAGCACTGGTTCTCGATGGCACGTGCTTTCAAGAGAATGTCCCATACCATCCGTCGGCTCTCAGGCCAGCTTGCCACATACAGAGCGAGGTCGTAGTCTTTATGGTTGCGGGAGAAAACGGGAAAGCGCAGGTCGTAGCACACCTGCAAGAGGATGCGTACCCCCCTCCACTCTACTACAGTTCGTCCGTTTCCCTTCTGATAATGCTCATGCTCACCGCTATAAGTGAAGAGATGCCGCTTGTTGTAAACAGCCACACTCCCGTCGGGTTTCACAAAATAGAAGCGGTTATAATATTTATCACCGTCAGCCACCGCCAAACTTCCGCAGACAGCTGCATCTGTCTGCCGTGCTTTCCCTTGCATCCATTTGAGCGAAAGTCCTTGCTTTTCAGCGTAATTCTCCGGTTGCATCACAAATCCTGTTGAGAACATTTCCGGCAGCACATAAAGATCCGCCTTTCCCGCATGGTCGATGAGAGTGTCCATGACAGCAATATTCGCCTCCGGACTGCCCCACACGATTTCAGTCTGAATCAATGCGATTTTCATTTTTGACGACAGTTATTACTAATAAAATTATTTGATGCAAATTTACGGAATAATCGGAGTACATCCAAATATATGTGACATAAAAATGTGAAGATGAGAAGACGAGAAGAAAAGAAGAAAAGACAACAGTTACTGCATCTGATTGTGGACATACTTAAAATTACACAAAATTATTAATGCTGAACAATTACAAAAAGGTAGCTCAAAAAAGATGGTTCAGGTGGTTCAAAAAAAGGCAACACACTAAATTGTGCGTTGCCTTTTTTTTTCATCCGATGAAAAATCATCATTTCCTTGTGACGTATGAACCGTCTCTGGTGTCAACCTCGATTAAATCGCCTTCGTTGATGAACAGCGGAACACGAATCTTAGCTCCTGTCTCCACTGTTGCCGGCTTAGTCGCATTGGTTGCAGTGTCGCCTTTCAGTCCCGGCTCGGTGTAAGTGACTTTGAGGACAACCTTCACAGGAATTTCAACGGTGAGGATAGTGTCAGTTGCAGAATCGATAGCAGCCATCACGTTCTCACCCTCCTTGAGGAAATCAACACCTTCAATCACATCCTTACTGATGTTCACCTGCTCGTAAGTCTCTGTGTTCATAAACACAAGGTCGTCTCCCTCCTTATAGAGATACTGGAACTGACGGTGATCGACCTGGACATCCTCCAATTTTGCAGTCACAATCCAAGTGCGCTCAAGCACACGTCCGTCCTGAACGTCGCGGAGCTTGGTGCGCATCACTGTATTACCTTTTCCCGGCTTCACGTGCAGAAAGTCGATAACCACATAGATACGACCATCAAGACGTAAGCACACATTTTTCTTAATGTCACCTGCTAACATATTAGCTGTTTTTTTAGATTATTAATTATTTTGATTATTTGCTGTTTTATATAAATTCTTCACCCGATTGCAAAATCAGAGCACCAAATTTTATGCAAAATTAGGTTTTTTTCATAAAATGACAAAAAAAGTTGGTCAAAATCGGCATAACTTTTTGTTATTTTACATAAAATCACTAATTTTGCAACTCGTTTTGGTGCTGTGAGCGGCAATGGAGTAATATTTCTTCAATTTCAGCCTGTTTTTCAACACCGAACACTAGCAGTAAAATCGCAAATAAAAACAATTAAATAGTTAGAACAATGAAAAGAACATTCCAACCTCACAATCGTAAGAGAGTGAACAAGCATGGTTTCCGCGAGCGTATGAGCACAAAGAACGGCCGGAAGGTCCTCTCAGACCGTCGTAAGAAGGGTCGCAAAAAGCTCACCGTATCCAGCGAGCATCACGGAAAATAATGTCGAAACGACATTGACAAAAAATGGCGCAGCCGATGGCTGCGCCATTTTTTTGTCGTAAAAACTACTTTGCCGTGGTCTTGGTTGACCTCACCTCATGGTGATATGATCGATAGCCGTCAACGGGGATTTCCTGGTCTGGCTCTTCCAGCTCACTTTCGCGGGGCAGTCTGAAACAAATGTATTTGATGGAGAATCCCCTTTCGAGCCACATCTGCTCATAGTATGTCTGGATTTCCCTGAGCGAGGGGTCGGAGAGCAAACTGTCGGCAGGCTGCCCTTCCAGAAGATTCTCCGCATACAAGTCATCAGTGGCAGCCAGAACCGGCAGGCTGTTATGTTCAGCCATCAGGCAGGTGTAGGTGTAGAGAAAAGGAGAGTCGGTCTTCAGGTGGATAAGTCCTCCGTCGGTCAGCATCTTTTGGTATCTCTGCATGAACCATGTGCTGGAAAGGCGCTTGGTGGCTTTCTTCATCTGGGGGTCGGAGAAAGTAAGCCATATCTCGCTGACCTCATCCTGAGCGAAAAACTCATGAATGAACTCAATTGTTGTCCGCAGAAACCCCACATTCTTCATTCCTTCCTTAAGTGCTTCCTGTGCACCATGCCACATCCGTGCGCCCTTGATATCCACACCAATGAAATTCTTGTCAAGGTAGCGACGTGCCAGTCCCACGGTGTATTCACCTCGTCCGCAGCCCAGTTCGAGCACGATGGGATGGTCGTTATGAAAAAAATCCTGGTTCCATCGTCCACGCATACCAAAACCCTCCTGTTGCAACATCCAGAAGGGACATTGCACTACAAGAGGGTTTTCTTGCATATCTTCGAATTTCGCCAGTTTGCCTTTGCCCATGATTAATCAATCACCACCATGGTCCATCCGTGGATATCCTCGTCGATACCATACTGGATATTGCGCAGATGCTCAAATAGCTTATGGCTGACAGGTCCGGGCTTCTCACCGAAGTCATAGCGTTTACCTGTCTCCAAGTCGTCGATATATGAAATCGGTGAAATCACGGCTGCTGTTCCGCAGGCACCAGCCTCCTCGAAGGTAGAAAGTTCCTCCTCCGGAATCTGACGGCGCTCCACCTTCATGCCAAAGTCTTCTGCAAGCTGCATAAGGCTCTTGTTTGTGATAGACGGCAGAATCGATGTGGATTTTGGTGTCACGTAGGTGTTGTCCTTGATTCCGAAGAAGTTGGCTGCACCACACTCGTCGATATATTTCTTTTCTTTCGCGTCGAGATAAAACTCGCAGGCATAGCCTTTGTCGTGAGCTTTCTTGTTGGCGAGCAACGAAGCAGCATAGTTTCCGCCTACCTTATATATACCAGTCCCGAGAGGTGCAGATCGGTCATGCTCACGGATAATCACATAGGGATTGGATGCGAACCCACCCTTGAAATAGGGTCCCACCGGCGTGACAAGTATCAGGAAGAGATATTCCTTTGAGGGATGCACCCCCACCTGTGCGCTGGTGCCAATCATCAGTGGACGGACATATAGTGTCGCTCCACTCTCGTAAGGGGGAATAAATCGTTCATTGAGCCTTACCACTTTTTTCACCATCTCAATAAACAACTCTGTAGGCACCTCTGGCATGAGGATTCCCCTACAAGTTGACTGTAGTCGCGCTGCATTCTCATCGGGCCGGAACACCCTCACCTTTCCGTCAGGACATCGGTAAGCTTTCAGTCCTTCGAAAGCCTCCTGACCATAGTGCAGGCATGTAGCAGCGATATGAATTGGAAAAGTTTCCTCGCTGCTCACTTCAATCTCGCCCCATTTTCCATCGCGATACCAACACCGCACATTGTAATCTGTCTTGTGATAGCCGAACCCCAAGTTCGACCAGTCCATCAGTTCTGCCATAATATCTGTTTTTTAGTGTTTTTGTAAATTAATCAGCAAATTTACAAAAAAAATAAAGATGTTGTATCTATTTGTCAGATAAATTTCAAAAAACGCCTATCTAATGACAAAATCAACTCTTATCATCACTTATCTCTCACAGGAAAGTTAAAATAAGTGTTTGGAAAAGGTTGGTTGTTGAGAGTGAAGTGCCACCATTCGTTAGCATAGTTGGTAAATCCGTGCTTTTCCATCACACGTTTGAGCATCAGGCGGTTTTTGTTGTGGGTCTTATTGACGTTTCCGCCAGGATATGCACCCAAATAGGTGGTGTGTGAAGGGGGTCCGAAATAGTCGAAATGGCTTCCCATATCAACTTCTTTCTTCGTATCCTTATAGCAGATGGTCAGATCGACAGTACTGCCCTTGCTATGCCCCGACTTGCGAGCGATATATCTCGGGAAGAGATTACGCTTCTCGATTGTGGGGTAATAGTCCTTTTTGTTTTTCTGATCCGTTCCTTGAGCCCAACGCACAAAGTGGTCAACCGCCTGCTGAGGACGGTAAGCATCGTAGATTTTAATGACATACCCCATCTGGCGCAACTCGTCGGCAGCCTCCTTGAGCGCCTGGGCTGTACGGGTGGTGACAATGGCGGCATTCGCCTCATAGCCGTTCACTTTCGCCCCCATGAAATTGTTGGAGGTGAAATAGCGGATGTCCTCAATCACATCGGGCACATAGTCCCTCACAAGCACAAATCCCTGATGCGGCTGAAATCCCTGCGCTAATGATGTGGCAGAGAGAGCCAGTAAAAATAGTAAAAAAGTGATTTTTTTCATATTTAATAAGCTTCCATTAATTCGAACTTAAATTTATTATAGACTTATAAGTTTTGGAATTAAGTAATCGTCTGCAAATTTAAAAAGTTTTTCAAAATACTCAAAATAAAAAAGGAGAAAAACAGCCAATTCTCAAAAATATCAGTAAAAATTTGGAAATATGGGCGGTGCTTTTTATCTTTGGCTGGTTCCGAAGATACTATCGTTCGACAATAAAAATAAAAAACTGTGTTTTCATTTTGTATTGTGCTCTCTTAATTGTATCTTTGCAATATGAAACGACGTAATAAATTAATTATAAGGTGGGTAGTCAGCGTGCTGTTACTGTTTGTCGGAATCATCATCGGGGGCAGTTTCTATATGCTCAACTACTCACTGGCGTCTGACCCCGACCGCTTGGACACGGACTCCTGCTATATCCGCCTGTTCGAGAATTATCCAGAGACGGAGGAGTGGGTAGATAGCCTGCGTGAGGCAAATGCCCTGCGCGACACGTTCATGACTTTCCCGGAAGGCTACCGCTGTCATGCCTACTATGTGAAGAAAATCAACAGAAATAGCGACTGCGGTCGTACCGCCCTGCTGATTCACGGCTGGCGCGACCAGGCTATCAAGTTTTTCTATCTGGCGCGGATGTATGAACGTGAGTTCGGCTACAATGTTGTCATACCCGATGTGTATGGTCACGGGCAGAGCGATGGTGATGTCGTGCGAATGGGGTGGCTTGACAGATTGGACATGCTCCGTTGGCTTGAGGCATTTAAGACGGATACGATGGTGGTCCACGGAGTGTCGATGGGCGGTGCCACGGCGATGATGATCTCTGGAGAACCAATACCTGATGGTATCAAGGACATCCGTTTTGTAAACGACTGTGGTTACACGAGCGTATGGGACGAATTTGCCGGAGAGATGAAAGCACGGTTCGGTCTGCCTGAGTTTCCTCTGATGTACACATCGAGTCTATTATGCAAACTGCGCTACGGATGGAGTTTCAGCGAGGCCTCTGCCCTTGAGCAGTTGAAGAAATGCCCCCATCCCATGCTTTTCATCCACGGTGACCAAGACACGTTTGTTCCCACGGAAATGGTGTATCGACTATATGATGTGAAAACGACTCCTAAAGAACTTTGGGTCACAAAAGAAACGGGTCATGCTCAGTCTTATAAAAACCACCGCGAGGAATATATCCGGCGGGTGAGGGAGTTTCTGAAATAGGTTTTAATATATGTTTCGGAAGTAAAAAACAGGAATTTATAGGATGATATAGGAATTTATAGGATGATATAGGAATATATAGGATAATATAGGATATTATAGATTTTATAAATTGTGGAACAAAAAAGGTGTGTCCAGAATGCTGAACACACCTTTTTTTGGCACAGTTACGAATCAATCGATTCTGTCATAATAAACGTAACCGAGAAAACGCTTGTTGCGTGTATATACCTTATACCAGTTAGAATTGGTCGGTGTGTAATACACGTACGTGCCGACATCAAGTCTTCCTGTGATGGCATAGTTAGTTCCCGGTCCCTTACGGATGTTCACATAGTAATCGTCAGGGTCAACGAT
The DNA here is from genome assembly GCA_016284045.1 of Bacteroidaceae bacterium. Classification (GTDB taxonomy): domain Bacteria; phylum Bacteroidota; class Bacteroidia; order Bacteroidales; family Bacteroidaceae; genus UBA3839. The sequence goes on along the minus strand of JAEEOB010000106.1, from coordinate 48,236 downwards.
ATGTCCTGAGCGGAAGTTGTCTCTTCTTGGCGCCGGACGGTCATAGCTGCTATTAGGATCCACTGGTGCAATACGGCTGGTGGACATATAGCCCATGAATGTGTTGCTTCGCGCACCCGAATACACTTTGCTCCATCCGTTTCCTGCAGGAGTGTAATAGAGATACTCTCCCGAATTGTAGCGGCGCACGATTGGCGATCCTGTAGATGGTCCGCGGCGGATGTTTGTGTAACCGTCGGGGTCAGTCACACGTCCGTAATATTGTTGTGCACTCAATGTGAAAGCTGATGCCATCATGATCAGCGAGAAAATGATTCGTTTCATAATAGTAAAAATTTAATGTTTATAGTTAAAAGTTGAGTGTTGAGAGATTAGGTGTCTTTTGGGGGATTTCGAAATAATGGTACTTCGATGAATCGGAATAATCAGAATAATCGGACTGAAAAAACTAATAATTCTCAGCCAGTACCTGAAAGAAGCTCTGTGGATGGTCACACACGGGGCATATTTCCGGTGCCTGCTTCCCGATAACAATATGTCCGCAGTTGGCACACTGCCAAACGGCATCACCGTCTTTCGTGAACACTTTCTTGTCTTCGATGTTTTTCAAGAGTTTGCGATAACGCTCCTCATGATGTTTCTCAATGGCAGCCACCATCTCAAACTTGTCGGCAATCTCATCGAAGCCTTCCTCACGTGCCTCACGAGCCATACGCGCATACATGTCGGTCCACTCGAAATTCTCACCTTCTGCAGCATCATTCAGGTTAGTCACGGTGTCACTCACAGAGCCACCATTCAAGTACTTATACCAGATTTTGGCATGTTCCTTCTCGTTGGCGGCAGTCTCCTCGAAAATGGCAGCCATCTGCACATAGCCGTCTTTTTTCGCTCTCGAGGCAAAATAGGTGTATTTGTTGCGTGCCATCGACTCACCAGCAAAAGCCTCCATGAGGTTCTTTTCGGTCTTCGTTCCTTTCAGTTTTTCATTTTTTGATCCCATAATCTACTATTTTTAAAAAATAAAACAGGCAGTAAAACACTGCGTTTCAATAATTCCTCCCGAAAAAGGGATTATCCATTGCAAAGTTAAACAAAATATTTGAGTTTCCAAATCCAACGGATAAGTTTTTTTAGTTAACAGAGAAAAAATGTAACTAAAAACCTAATCTTCCAACGTTATCGCCATGATTCCGATGACCACATCGTTGGAGAGAGAACGCAGCTTGATGCTTCGGAGAGTTTTCTGTCGGTTGAGCGGCATTTTCAGCAGTTGAGCTGCTCCCTGTGGTATGCCCATTCCAGCTGCTAAGGGTGTGTCCGTCTCTGTGAAGTCGCTGGTATGCGTTGCCGTTCCGTCTCCTTTGATATTGAGATCTTTTATGAGTGTCCTTGAGGTGAGTCCTGATCCAAGGTGCACTCGGTAGGGCCGTTTATCTGGAGCCCAGAACGCATATTCATCATAATAATAATCCTGCTCAATGGGACACCAGTTTATGGGGTTCATAAGGCATAGCGTGTCGGTGGTGTTGTCTGTGTATTCGGCAATTACCAGACCGTTGTCGATTCTGCTCTGCATGTTGTTGGTGGATCCAGCCATAAGCAGATAGGCAAATGCCGCATTTCCGCTGACAGGAATGACAACGGAATCAGGATAGTTGTCCCACAACGACGTGAACACCACATTCGGCCCCAACTTCGGCAGGAGGAATTTCACGCCCACATGGGTGTCGAATGTCCCATCAGGAGCAATATGGTCTCTCAGTCCCTCGTCCGAGATGTCGGCTTTCAAGTCAGGCACACACCAGTCGCCCATCCCGTGGAGCGGTATCTCCAGCGTGGTGTATGGCGAACGTGGAGAGCGGTATTCGTTTTCGAAGATATCGGATACATTCGCATTAAAAAGGTTGACGAGCCTCACATACCGTTGACGATCTGACGCATCGGGGGTGACATCATCAAGTCCCATTTCCGTCATACGGTCATGAGTGAAAGACTCCTGGCGATCATTCCATAGTTTTTTCCAATTGTCATTATCCAGTCGTTTTATATGTCCCATTCGGATAATCTGGTGCTCATCATCTGTGCCCTCCACCTCGTACCACATTCCATTCCCATCACTTTGCCGCAGGATGATTCTCAGCGGGTGCTGTAAATGCTGCTCGATCTCATACACATCTTCATTCCCCTCCCGACGGAACCTATAAGAGAGATAAGGAGTGGTGACAGCCGCCTCATTCCATTCTTCTGGAAATGCTGGCTGAATGACACACTTTCCAAAGAGTGCCTTCGGCATGATGCCGAACACCCCATTGACCAACGCCCTCGCTGTGATTCCCACATTATCTCCAAAATCTCGATAAGCCTCTTTACGAGCAGCGTCGTAATAACTAATTTGTCCGAAATTTCCAGGCGAATCACCCAAAAACATCTCGTCGATCAAGTCGCTCTTCAGCAGTTTGAATCCCATCGATGGACGGCCAGCCTGCATATATGCCAATGCCATGTTCGCCACCTCCTCATGCGCCACGTTGTTAGTACTCCACACGTATGGCATCCAGTTTGTGGTACTCAACGTGAAATAGTTGTCAGGCATGAATTTATTTCTCTTGCCTTCCAAGCCTAATAAGCGCAACGCTCCGGTGTCCACTTCATAGTCAATGGGGATATGCGGGATGCAGCAATCCACATAATCTGTGGCGAGTAAAGCCTGTCGGGATGTGCCGGCGCAGCAGTCAATGGGTATATAAACCGACCAAAGTGCCGCACTTTTATGCAGTCGTCTCAGCCCCATGAAATCCTGGAACTCAGCCCAGTGTCCTTCCTCATTGATCCATAGCCGCCGGTTCATGGCATCAAGAATAAGGTCAGCCTCTTGCTTGTATGGTGCCGGTTCTTCACCCACGATTTCCGCCATCCTCGCTGCCATCCTATTCGCTTTATAGTTATATGCCGAACTGTGTGTCACAGCCCCACTGTTGTAGTATAACGCATCGGATGCCCAGATGCAGCAATAGGCATCATAGAGATGATCGTTGTCGGGATCGAAATTCCGTTTTTCCCACTCCAGATGTAACTTCATCTTCGGCCAGAACTCACGAATGAACATCGTATCGCATTGGTATTGCAGATGTTCAGTCAGCTCATCTATAAAGTTGAGGTTCATGTCATAGTGATGCATCACATTATTTTTGTTGGGACTTCGGCAGATATAACCATTGGAATACATCTGTGTGCCCCATTTCTTCAGTGCTCTCGCCATTCCCTTTTCAGGATCCTGAGTGGGATGCGGCACGACAGGCGTCACATCGGTGACCATGCTCGCGGCATAATTACGGAAATGTCGGTCTGACCGCTCATGCCAGCCCACCACATCTCCCACATAAGCGGCACGCCAACCAGCAAGCTGTGTGCGCCAGCCAATGCATCCGTGTAGCCATGTCTGTCTGTCCCACAGTCCGTCGGCAGCCTGCATTAACACGCTTCCCATAGTATTGATAAACGGGTCCGGGGTGTCAAACGCTACCATGCCCATCCGTCGCTGACGTTCATCATCTATTGTTTTGAAGATTGCCCTTCCCTCCAGCAAATCAAGCACTTTGAGCGTGTCGGGGTTGCCATAATATATGAAGCATTCAGTATCGACCCTGCACTCACAGATTTGCTCATTGCGTCTCTGCGGGTCTGCCTCAAACTGTTTGCGCGGATCCACTCCGAGATCGCCTCCCCGTTTCATTTTGGTGTCAGCAATCCGGCATGATCGGAGGGAAAGGAATGTGGCACTATCAAATCCGTTTAGCTGGAATCTCCATACGACAGCCTCCCTGTCAAAGCAGCACATCACATTGATGTTCAGCTCTGCCTCTTCCGGCCAAGTGTGATGACGCAGGCGGTAAGTGCGCCGTCCTCCCTGGTATCTTGCCTCGCATAAATCAGTTGAGTCAAGTGCCACACTGCTTCCGTCAGGAAGTGAAAGCCGGAAACTGATATTCCGGCTGTTTTCCTTGTCGTAAGTGGCAAACACAGGGCGGTCGCTCGTCTCTAGACGGAACAATGTGGGAGAGCCATACAGCGCACGCGTGTAACGGTTATGGCCGTTCACGCATACAATGTCTCTGTCATCCGGGAAATATCGCATAACACGTTGCTGCGCCTCACACAGAACGAAGGCAATGCAAAAAAGAAAGGATATACAGAGACGAAGCATAGTTTTTTTTATAGAGGTTGTTTTTCTAAGAGGTTATAGGAAATTATAAGAGATTATAGGAGATTATAGGAAATTATAGGAGATTATAAGAGGTTATAGGAGATTATAAGAGGTTATAGGAGATTCTGGATAATCTTAGTACTCAGATGGCATTATAATTGCTATTTAAAAATCATTTATCTCATTATAAATCATTAATTTCGGTGAGTATTTCAAGTGCCTCCTTCACAGAGCTTACATTGTCGATACGGAGCGATCGCTTTGTTCCATCCATGAGTTTGCATCTGCGGAAATATTGGGTGGCAAACTGCAGTAACTTACCAAATGCAGTGCTTTTGTAATAAGGGCTTTCATGATTTTCCACGAGGTAAGCGAACATAGTTTTCTGTTTTAGGATGAGCCTCTCAATACCAAGTTTACATGCCAGCCACTTGAGTGGCATAATCCGAAGCAATTCCTCTCCTTCCCTGGGAATCGGTCCGAACCTGTCTTTAATGCGTCCGCTATATGCTTCGAGCTCATGAATGTTTTTCAAGCCGTCTAGTTCACGGTACAACGCCATACGCTCCCCACTCGTTGGGATATAGGTCTCAGCGAAGGAAGCGGGGATGTCAGTCTCGATATTACATTCATTCACAAAAGTGATACCAAAATCAATTTTCTTCTCAGTTGAATCCCCTTTGGAATCCTCATCTTCCTGTTTAGCCCAGACATCGGCAAACTCTGTGGCTTTCAACTCACTGACCGCTTCTGCAAGCACTTTCTGATATGTCTCATAGCCGAGGTCTGCAATGAATCCACTCTGCTCTGCTCCAAGAAGATTTCCAGCCCCTCTGATGTCGAGATCCTGCATTGCGATATTCAATCCTGCTCCGAGCTCTGAGAAGCTCTCAAGCGCCTGCAGTCTTCTTCGTGCATGATCGGGCAGTCCGGCGAGTGGTGGTGCAAGCAGATAGCAAAATGCCTTCTTGTTGCTTCTTCCTACCCTTCCTCTCATCTGATGCAGGTCGCTGAGTCCGTAGTTGTGTGCGCTGTTGATGATGATGGTGTTGGCATTGGGCACATCAATGCCGTTCTCAACAATGGTAGTGGAGAGCAGCACGTCGTAGTCGTGGTTGAAGAAGTCGATCAGCACATGCTCCAATTCCTTGGGCTCCATACGTCCGTGCCCCACACATACACGGGCATCAGGCACATGTCGTTCAATCATTTTTTTCAGTGATTCCAGATCACTGATACGGTTGTTCACAAAAAAGACCTGTCCATTTCGGCTGAGTTCGAAATTGATTGCTTCCGCCACGATTTCTGGAGAGAGAGAATGGATTTCCGTCTGTATGGGATAACGGTTTGGCGGCGGCGTGGTGATGACGCTAAGGTCGCGTGCTCCCATAAGGGAGAACTGTAGCGTACGTGGAATAGGTGTGGCTGTCATGGTAAGTGTATCAACGTTCACCTTCATCTGCCTCAACTTCTCTTTTACCCCCACCCCGAATTTCTGCTCCTCATCTATGATGAGCAGCCCCAGGTCCTTGAACTGCACGTCCTTGCCTATAAGTTTATGCGTGCCGATGATGATGTCAGTCTTTCCGCTTTTGAGATCATCGAGAATTACCCTTAGCTCCTTGGAAGTTCTTGCCCTAGTGAGATAATCCACCTTCACAGGAAATTCTCTGAGTCGCTGCGAGAATGTGTGGTAATGTTGATATGCCAGCACCGTAGTCGGCACAAGGATCGCAACCTGCTTACTGTCAGCAGCGGCCTTGAATGCCGCCCTTACGGCGATTTCCGTCTTTCCGAATCCAACGTCTCCGCAGATGAGTCGGTCCATCGGCCGTTCGCTTTCCATATCCTCCTTGACCTCACGTGTAGCCTTGATTTGGTCGGGGGTGTCCTCATAAATGAACGATGCCTCCAGCTCCTGCTGCATATATGAGTCGGGTGAGAATGCGAATCCTTTCTGCTGCAAACGGTCGGCATACAGTTTAATCAGGTCGCGGGCAATATCCTTCACTTTTGCCTTCACCCTTCCCTTCATCCTCTCCCACGCACCAGTTCCGAGACGGTTCATACGTGGTGGTTCCCCTTCTTTGCCTTTATATTTCGACAATTTATGGAGCGAATGAATCGACATGTAGATGAAACCACCATTCAGATAAGTGACTTTTATCATCTCCTGCATCACCCCGTTAATCGGCACACGGATGAGTCCGTCGAATCGTCCGACACCATGGTCTATATGCACCACATAACCTCCCACCTCAAACTGCTGTATTTCCTTAAGTGTAAGCGCCATCTTTCCTCGTTTCGCCTTATCACTTCGGAGATTGTATTTATGGAACCGGTCGAATATCTCATGGTCGGTGAACACAGCCAGTCTGTTCTCATGGTCAATGAACCCTTGATGCAGCGTACACTCCATCATATCCACTGAATTAGGACTGAGTGTGTTGCCTGGAATTTCGTTAGTTGTAAGGATTTCTCTGAGACGTTCGGTCTGCTTTGCTCCATCGGTGAGAATCACCACTTGGTAGCCATCGTCTTTTAGCTTTGCACACTCATCTCTGAACATCTGGAAATTACGATGGAAGAGAGGCTGTGGCGCAGTCAGGAACTCAATATAGACAGTTCCTTTTCCATCGGTTTCCACTTCTCCCCTTCTGGCAGGAGAAAACAGCATTTTCCGTCGCTGTTGCATCCGTCTGACGAAATCGGAATAGTTTACAACAAGCCGCTGGAACTGCGGTGTGTAATTGTCATTTCCTGCTGTTTCCTTGTCCGACATCTCTTTTGCCTCAATATCAGCCTGCTTGGCAAATCCTTCCTCACAGATAGTCTCCACCTTGTTGTAAATCCACTGCAAGTCCTTTGCAACAATGATATAATCATCTGGAAGATAGTCAAGAAACTGGATATATTCCTGGTTGTCCCTTTCCATCTCAGGCACAATCGCCACCTTCTGACAATCGCTGTCGGAGCATTGAGTCTGGATGTCAAATGTTCGGATGCTGTCCACGGTGTCGCCGAAGAAATCGAGGCGGATCGGGTCTTCCATCGAAAACGAGTAGATATCAACGATGCTGCCACGAATGGCGAACTGTCCAGGCTCATACACATAGTCTGTCCTTATGAATCCGTGTTGTTCTAACCATTCCTCAAGAAAGTTGAAGTCAATGGTGTCGTTCACACTAACTGTCAGTGTGTTCTCGTCCAGTTCCTTAGGAGTCAGCACTTTCTCCGCAAGCGCTTCCGGACATGTGACCACAAAGAGTCTTTCCTCCTTACCCACTTTCCCGAGTACGTCAGTGCGGAGTATCTCATAGGATGCATCTTTCTGATTGTATTTGATTGCCCTTCGGTAAGAGGATGGAAAGAGAAGAATCTGCTTATCGCCAATCAGCTGAACAATGTCGTTATAGAAATAGCCCGCCTCCTCCATGTCGTTAAGCACGATGAGCATCGGGGGAATGATTTTGGTTTTGCTTTTCAGCGAGGCGACAAGCAGGGAGGCTGCAGAGCAAACGAGCCCTCCTATGTTGATACAGTTAAAGCGAGGTCTTTTGAGAGCCTCGCTTACTTTTTTTGCGGCATCAGTAGCCGCCATGCGTCTGATTAGCTGAATCTTGTCCAAAACGGATAAGAACTAAAAGGGGAGTCTGTCAGCATATTGGCTGACATGCCCTTGCAAAGAGCCGGATAAAGAAAAGCGCATCAGCACCAGGCCTTATCTCATCAGATAGTCTCAGCACCTTTTTCATTTTTCCGGTGGCTTTTCCTGTCAGTTTCTTCGACAGTGATTTTTTCTTCGTGTCTGTGCAATCGTGAGTAGAATCTGTCATAGGCAAAATAATTTATGTCAGTTATTATTATAAACGAACAAAAACTGAATATATTTTATGACAGACCAGATTTTTTAGTTTTTAGTCTGAGTACTATGATTTTTCTGAATAATCTTATTATTCCGGTTATTAACCCGCCTGCTAAAAAAACATCGGCAGTCAGGCAGCATCATCAACTCAATGAAACAATCACTTATACATGTCATCGGTACTCACAGGCTGCTGTCCCTCGATGGTCTGGATTTCAGCCTTGTCATCATTCTTCTTACTTTTCCTGCTCTTCTTCTTGAACGCCTTTCCCGAACCGATACTGCTACCAGCCACTGACCCGGCGTATGAGCCACCTATGGATCCGACTATACTACCCACCGGGTTATTGGAAATCTGGCTACCAAGAATTCCGCCAACGATGGACCCCGACGTTCCACCCACGATAGATCCCGTGGTGGAGTTACAAGCCCCAAAAACAAACGCACTCATCATAACACAAATAAACAAACGAAATTTATTCATCAGTAGTAATTGTTAAATATGTTACACTAATCTATTATGCAAAAATACGGAATATTTTTTGAATAGAATCATAGAAACGAATAAATATCAAAAAAAACGTTTAGTTGTCATTTGGCAGATACATTTATTTTTTGTATCTTCGCATTTTAAATAGCATCCGCATAAAATCTTCTGACTTTACTTACCACCATGAGAGCAAGCGACAGCATAGTCATCATACCCACATATAACGAGAAGGAGAACATCGAGAAAATCATCCGCGCGGTGTTTGCCTTGGAGAAGTCGTTCCACATCCTTGTCATCGACGATGGATCGCCCGATGGCACTGCCAACATCGTGAAACAGCTCATCACCAACGAGTTCAACGGCCAGCTCTTCATCGTGGAGCGTGAAGGTAAGCTGGGATTGGGCACAGCTTATATCCGCGGATTTGAATGGAGCCTGGAACATGGCTACGACTACATCTTCGAAATGGACGCTGACTTCTCCCACAACCCCAACGACCTACCCCGTCTCTATTCTGCATGCGCTGACGAGGGGTATGACGTGGCGATCGGTTCACGATATATCGGCGGAGTAAATGTGGTGAACTGGCCGATGGGCCGCGTGCTGATGTCGTATTTCGCATCGAAATACGTTCGGCTGATAACAGGGATGAAGGTGAAGGACACGACAGCAGGCTTCAAATGCTACCGCCGGCGGGTGCTTGAGACTATCAACCTGAAGGACATCCGTTTCAAAGGCTACGCTTTTCAGATTGAGATGAAATTCACTGCCTACAAGTGCGGCTTCAAAATCAAAGAAGTGCCAGTGGTGTTTGTCAACCGTGTTGAAGGTGTTTCGAAGATGAGCGGCGGTATTTTCTCCGAAGCGCTCTTCGGTGTGATACGCCTGCGTTGGGACGGCTGGTTCAAGAAATATCCTAAGATAAATGACGAATGATTTTCCGTAAATAGTATTTTATTGGAAGGTAAGAGGAGCATACAGTCAAGAAAACAAGCAATTACTTTATGAAAACCATAATCCATAATGCAACCATTATCAACGAGGGCAAGGAATGGCTTGGCAGCGTTGTTATAGAAGGTGAACATATAGCAGAAGTGACAGATGGACCGGCAACGGACTTATCGGGCTATGACCAAGTGATTGACGGCACCGGTCTCTACCTGCTTCCTGGCATTATCGACAGCCATGTGCATTTCAGAGAGCCGGGAATGACGGAGAAAGCCGACATCGCCTCTGAGAGCCGCACCGCAGCAGCTGGCGGTGTGACATCGTACATCGACATGCCCAACTGCATCCCCCCCACCACAACGCTCGAAGCCTTAGAAGAGAAACATCGGATTGCAGCAGAGAAGAGCCGTGTGAACTACTCATTCTTTTTTGGCGCGACCAACACGAACTTGGAGACCATCAAAGATCTCGACCCCTCAGTGGTGCCAGGTGTGAAAGTGTATATGGGCAGTACCACCGGCGGTTTGCTGGTAGATCGTGAGCGTGCACTCTACGACATCTTCGGCAACAGTCCGCTGCTACTGATGACCCATTGCGAGGACACCGACATTATCAACCAGAATATCCGTTATTTCAAGAAACGTTATAAAGGACAGAACGACTTTCCAGTACGTTATCACTCCCGCATCCGCACGACAGAGGCCTGCTTCGCCTCTTCGTCTGTCGCCGTAAAAATCGCAAAGGAAACGGGTGCCCGGCTTCATATCGCCCATGTGTCTTCGAAGAAGGAGCTCGACCTGTTCCGCAATGACATTCCACTGGAAGAAAAACGAATCACATGTGAGGTGGTCATTCCCCACCTGATGTTCTGCTCTGACGACTACGACCAGCTGGGCTGTATGATAAAGTGCAATCCCGCTGTCAAAAGCAGTGAGGACCGTGAGGCACTTCGTCATGCCCTTTCCACCGGCATCATCGATGTGGTATCGACCGACCATGCTCCCCATCTTCTGAAAGAGAAACAGGGTGGTGCCCTGAAAGCACTTTCGGGCATGCCGATGGTACAGTTCTCTCTTGTGAGCATGCTCGAACTGAGCGACAAAGGCTACCTCAGCCGTCCACGTGTGGTTGATTTGCTTTGCCACAATCAGGCGCGGTTGTTCAAAATCGGTCAGAGAGGCTATATCCGCAAGGGCTACTATGCCGATCTCGTACTGGTTGATCCTGATGCTAACTGGCAGGTGCTGAAAGGCCGTTACTACACGAAATGCGGATGGACTCCGATGGATGAGCGTACATTCAAATGGAAAGTGCGTCGGACCATCGTGAACGGCAAGACCGCCTACTGCGACGGCATCGTCATCGACGGTGTGAGGGGCAAGGCACTTCGTTTCGGATAACTGAAAAACTGAAGTCTCCGGCCAATCACCGTTCAGTCATCAATCCAAAACCAAACCCATCATGCTCTGCACCTACAGCGTTTCCGACCTGGTTCCTTATATCAACTGGACTTATTTCTTCCACGCCTGGGGAATACCTCCTCATTATGCACGTGTCGCCAAGGTTCATGGATGCGACGCATGTCGTAGGCAGTGGATCAGTTCGTTTGCTATCGATGAGCAACCGAAAGCATCTGAGGCCCTGTCGCTCTACAGCGATGCCCAACGGGAACTTTCGCGCATGAGCGGACACGTGAGCATCCACTGTGTGGTGGAGTTGTATCCGGCAGTAGCCTCAGGCGACGATATTCTCATCCGGAAGCCAGAAGGAGACAAACCATTTGTGTTGCCGATGCTTCGTCAGCAGACACCCGGATCTGACGGGTATTGCCTTTCAACTGCTGATTTCATCTATGACGAAGCATGTGGAAAAACCGACACCATCGGCATCTTTGCCACATCCGTAAGCCAGACATCACCCCAGGTGTCAGCAAGCAGCAGCATACGTCGTGCAGCAGCAACCACGCTCAGTCCCGACGACTATCATACGTTGATGATGCAAACCTTGTCCGACCGATTGGCTGAGGCTGGCGCTGAGCGGCTGCATGAGTATGTACGGAAAGAACTGTGGGGGTATGCCCCCAACGAGTCGCTGAGCATCGACGAGCTTCACACGGAACAATATCAAGGCATCCGTCCTGCCGTGGGCTATCCTTGCCTTCCCGACATATCGTTGAATTTCCTGCTCTCTCAGCTCATCGATTTCGATGCTGTGGGAATAAGCCTGACAGAGCATGGCATGATGATTCCCCATGCCTCAGTCTCAGGACTCATGCTTTCATCGCCATACGCCCGCTATTTTGCTGTGGGCACAGTCCTCGACGACCAGCTTGCCGACTACGCCCGACGTCGGGGAATGCCTTTGGAAGAAATGAGAAAATATATTAAATAAAGAAAACTGCGAATAAGCGAGAGCAGAATAATTAACTCTGTTTTCAAAGAAAATTAACTTCCCAATAAAAAAACAAACATGCTTCAGCGAGTACTCTTTGTTTTATTCATATTGCTGATTGTCCCCGACATCTATATATATTATGTGTATATTCGCAAATGGACTTCAGTGTGGTGGAAGCGCGCCCTTTATTTCCTGCCGTCGCTTCTCCTGCTGACTTACCTCATCGTCGTTTTGGTTCACGACGACTTACGCGCCCCACATCAGCCGATGGTCGGCACGCTGATGATTGTATTCCTCACTGTCACATCTCCTAAAATGCTCTTTACCATCTTCGATGCCATAGGAGTCAGCTGCGGGAGGCTGAAAGCCCGTCTGAAACCCGACCATGAATACACTGAAGAAGATGTGGAAAGAAAAGAGCAACAGGGTAAAGTTCTTCGGCGCAATATACGGTTATTTGCCATGGCTTTCGCTCTTTGCTCTTCGTTCATCATCCTATATGGTTATTTCTGGGGACGTAACCGTTATCAAGTTAATCAGCAGGAAATTTATTTCGAGTCGCTGCCTGACTCGTTCGATGGCTACCGTATCCTGCATTTCTCAGACCTGCATATCGGTACGTTTGCCGATGGTCATCAGAGAGATGTCAGTACGATTGTGGATCTCATCAACCGTCAGCACTGCGACATGGTAGTGTTTACGGGTGATATCGTGAACTACGAGTCTGCAGAACTGCAGGGCTTTGAACAGGTGCTCAACAAGCTCCATGCTCCTGACGGGGTTTACAGCGTGCTGGGCAACCACGACTATGACATGTATCTGCATTTCACGAGCGAGGCAGAAAAGAAACGCGACATGGAGCTCATCAAGTTTAAAGAGCGTTCATACGGCTGGCATCTGCTACTTAACGAGAATATAGTGCTTCGTCGTGGCAACGACTCCATCGCACTGCTTGGCTCGGAAAACGACGGAATGCCCCCATGGCCGGCCCTTGGTGACATCCACAAAATGGCAGAAGGACTGACAGGCTTGGAACAGAGAAAGAGCGAGGACAGCCTCGTGGCCCCTCCCCCACATACTTTCAGCATACTGCTCACACACGACCCCACCTATTGGCGACGAGACATCATCCCTGAGACAAACATCGACCTCACGCTAGCGGGACACACCCATGCCGGTCAGTTCAAAATCTTTGGATGGTCGCCTATCCAACATAAATACCGCGAATGGTCAGGTGTCTATACAGAAGGCTTTCAGGTGCTGAATGTCACTGACGGCGTGGGAAACATCATGCTCCCTTTCCGCTTCGGTGCATGGCCTGAGCTTGACATCATTACGCTGAAAAAACTGAAATAAAGGCACTCCAATTCCGTATTTAACTCCATTTCCGAAGGACTTTAACTCCATCCCGCAGGGATTAACTCCCATTCGTAGAATTAACTCCAAATTTAATTTTAGCTCCCGAATGAATTTCTTATATAAACTGTATTCTTTTTGTATCGCGCTACCACTATTTGTGATAATCACCATTATCACAGCGCTGATCATTATGTTCGCTGCCCTTCTGGGCGACAAAGACATCGTGGATTATTTCATGTGCAAGTGGTGGTCGCGCTTCACCTGCCGGTTGTTCCTGCTCGGAATCAAGGTAGAGGGCAGAGAGAAACTGTCGAAGAAGCAGTCGTATGTGTTTCTGGCTAACCATCAGGGATATTTCGACATCTTCCTGATTTACGGATATCTTGGTCACAACTTCAAATGGATGATGAAGGAATACCTGCGTAAGATTCCGTTTGTGGGGCTGGCGTGCAAGGTGTCTGGCCAGATTTTTGTTGATGACACACGCAGCGGCATACAGAAGGCAGTACAACAGTCACGTAAGACACTGCAGGGTGGTATGTCGATGGTGATATTCCCTGAGGGCACCCGCACTTTCGACGGGGAGATGGGAGAGTTCAAGCGGGGAGCCTTCATGCTCTCCAACGAGATTGGGCTACCAATCGTGCCCATGACTATAAACGGCTCCTTCAAGATATTCAGCCGCAAAGCGAAGTCTGTCAGTCACGGCACACTCCGACTTTTTGTCCACGATGTTATCCCTACAGAAGTCTATCGGCAGCACCCCACCAAGAAGTTCATGCAGGACACATGGGACATCATCCACAGCAAGCTGGAAAAAAATGAAGAATGATGAATGAAGAATGATGAATGAAGAATGATGAATTTTCGTCATCCCTAAACAACCTACCCCCCAAAAAATCCCTAGTAAGCCTAGTTAACCTAGTAAAACTAGTAAGCCTAGTTAACCTAGTAAGCCTAGTTAACCTAGTAAACCTAGTAAGCCTAGTTAACCTAGTAAACCTAGTAAGCCTAAAACCTATCACCCCCCCCAAAAGAATCACACCTTGGAACTACGCAAAGCGCTTAAAATCATACTAAGCACCTACGGACTTGAGATGCTCAATGAGGAGAGGCTCGTGAACATGGTCTCCGACTACGGCGGATTTGAAAATCCGGCGCACCGATGGATATTGACCAGCTTCATCGATGAGCATTGCGGCACCACTATACAAAAGGCGGATGGAAAAACGGCAGCAGAACAACAGACAGAACTGCTGAAAATACAAAACCGGCTCGAACATATCTATGGCTACAAGCAGGAACTGATTGGTAGCCTGCTCAACAGCATAGCATGGGCTATAGGATGGAAATGCGGCCTGCCAACATCGACAGAAACCACACCGTCATCAGTAACTCAGACACCACAGCCCAGTCAGCAGCCACAGAGACCACAAAAGAAAAAAAACTGGTGGGAACAACCGGCAAACAGACGTCAGACAGGGCAGCAGAACACCACTACACCTCAGCCCTATCCGAATCAGCAACCGCCGTCACAGCAGGGAGGCGGAACAAAGCCAAACAGACAGGGCACACAAAACACTAATTACAAAAAGATAGGGTTGATTATTACGTTCATCGCTTGGATTATTTACTTCTCATTCATCCATAGAGCATGTAAATCACAGAAAAAAAACACATATTACAAATTCCCCATAAAGACTGTTGTGGACACGGCATCACGGTCTGCAGACGGTGTAACTAAAGGAACCGTTGACAGCGCAGCAGCAGAAGTGGAAAGGTATATTCTCGGTTCGGTAAATCCTGACGAGACCATCAAAGAAGCCCTGAATGCAATTGAAGAGTCGAAGAAAGCCATTGGCGAAGAGGAAACGACGGTTCAGGTGGAAAAGACAAAGCCGGCTGCAGAAAAGTCTGAACTGGACATGACTTTCGAAGAGCTGCAACAGAAACGGATTGACAGCAGCATGAAGGCAAACCGCCGAACGAACACCACAAAACCCTATCTCGACGGCTACAAGAAAGGCTTTTATCAGGGTCAGGAGGACGCGATAGAGGGATCTGGCTACAATGGCTACCGCGACTGGCGCAACGGCTCATCCTACAGCGGCAACAACAAGCAGACGTTCATTCTCGGCTTCAACCACGGCTATGCCGACGCCTACCGTGAATGGGCTCCAACCAACAAGTCCACAACCACTTACAGCTACGATGATAAGGAGGATGAGGAATATGATGAGGAGGATGAGGAATATGATGAAGAGTATGAGGAATATGATGAGGAGGAAGAAGATTATTAAAATAACAAATTTAACTTTCGCATTTAGATTATATACTGATATTAACACACTTAGCTAAAAATCGTCCGCATGGTTTTTTCCGCGAAGGTTTTTTCTCAGTCCAATGGACTGCTTTTTGCTTCTTTTTCAATGCTTCTACCTTAATTGTCCATTCAACTGATACTGTTTTTCAACAGCAATGATGAACCATACAGACACTATGATTCTGAAAAAGAAGTTTTCGTTTTATTCTTCACATCAGCTTCTTGAATCTGTATTTTTCATTTTAAACATTTTTTCCAATTTATCAGCAAAACTGATAAGAACAAGGAGAACATGATAATAACTTTGCAGCAGATTTCAAAACAATTAAAAAACTAATCAGTATGAAAACAATTTATGAATGTTCGCAAAGTAAAAAGCAATCGAGATGAAACCATCCATTAGAAATGTTATATTAATTCAGAATTTTTAGAACCACCCTTAATGCCATGGCATATCTTATTAAAAACATCTACAAAATCTTTCTCATCTTTGTTCGTTAAAATTTCCACACAAAATCCTGAAGTACCTGCGCACATAAGTTGTATTTTTTTGCAGACGCTAAAGCTATAAAGAAAGATGAATTCTTCATGACGAAATGTTAAAAACATCGTGAACCACTACGGTAACCCCAAAAAAAATCGGGTTACCGTAGTATAATAAATGTTAAAAATTTTGTTGTTTGTATAAAAAGCTATATCTTTGACAAACAAAACCAACAACACATTATTATGACAAACAGCTCAATTATAGGACGTAAGCGCGAAATTGACATTCTAAAAGACATCTACAAGAGCAATCGCCCTGAATTTGTTGCGATTTATGGTAGACGACGCATCGGCAAAACCTTTCTTGTTGACAGCTTGTTCTCACAAGAATACGCATTTTACATGACTGGAATATATGAGGGAACCCGCAAGGAACAACTACAGAACTTCGTTCATCAGGTGGAGAAATATTCAGGTAAGAAATGCCCCACTCCAAGCGATTGGATAGAAGCCATGTTTGCTCTACAGAATTTTCTTGAAGAAAAGCTATCTGAGAAGCAAATAATCATTTTTATTGATGAACTTCCATGGCTTGACACACCACGCTCACGTTTTATGAAAGCATTTGAACTTTTTTGGAACGAATGGGCATCAAAACATTCAAACATCAAGTTAATTGTTTGCGGCTCCGCCACTACATGGATGACCAACAAACTTCTTGGCGACAAGGGAGGACTTCACAACAGAGTGACACAGTCTATTTATCTTCGTCCATTCAATCTTTTAGAGACCGAGGAGTTTTTGACATCCAGAGGTTTTGCTCTTTCAAGGAAGCAAGTGACAGAATTATACATGTCGGTTGGTGGCACACCATTCTACCTGAACATGTTGCGCCGCGAGGAGAGTGTTGCCCAAAATATTGACAGACTGTTTTTCGGGAGTAATGCTCCCCTGAAAACCGAATACGTATTTTTATTCAAATCGCTATTCCGGGAATCGTCATTATACCGCAAAGTTGTAGAGTGTCTCTCACACAAAATGAAAGGAATGACACGAAAGGAAATACTGTCAGAGGTGAAGTGTGAAGACACAGGTTTTTTCTCCGAGGTTCTGTCCGATCTTTGCAATTGCGACTTTATCCGTTCTTATAATGCATTCGGTAAAACAGATCGGAACACCATGTATCAGTTGACGGACCTGTATACCCTGTTCTATCTGCGTTTTGTCAAATCGTATAACGGTGGCGACCCCAGTTACTGGAGTCACCGCCAAATGAACATTTCCTCATGGGAAGGATATGCATTCGAACAGATTTGTTTGCATCATGTTCAGCAAATAAAGATGAAACTGGGTATTTCAGGCATTTTATGTAATGTATGCTCTTATTCTTGGCAAAC
The DNA here is from genome assembly GCA_016284045.1 of Bacteroidaceae bacterium. GTDB lineage: Bacteria > Bacteroidota > Bacteroidia > Bacteroidales > Bacteroidaceae > UBA3839. The sequence continues at coordinate 30,767 of JAEEOB010000106.1, read as the reverse complement.
ATTTACCGACAAAGACGGCAAGCAGCATCAAGGCGGACAAATAGACTTGATTCTCGACCGAAGCGACAACACCATCAATCTCTGTGAGATGAAATATGCAAACTCTTCTTTTTCCATTTCTAATGATTATGCAAAGCGAATGATTGACAGACGTGAGGCTTTCAGAGCCTTGACAAGAACATCCAAATCTTTATATCTCACAATGATCACATCCGATGGTGTGGAGAAAAACGCAGGGTGGCAAAACATTCAAAGTGAGGTAATGCTTGACGATTTGTTTGTGAATGAGTTATAATATACCGCTCAACCAAGAAATTTTTAACTCTTTAATAAATCAACCTAATTAAAACTTTTAAATAAAGCGTGTTATTTGGATTTTTTCAACTAAATTTGCAATAGCAAGTAAATGGATATTGTATTATCATTGGCAAAACTAGCATCCACGAGCCGCAGGCTCGTTAACTCCATCCGAAGGATTAACTCCAATTCCTGACAGGAATTATAACTCCAAATGAAATTTTAACTCCAAATAAATAAAAAAACTACGACATGATGAACAGATTATTTATGATAGCTCTGCTGGTTTTCGGTTGTCTCACAGAGATGCAGGCACAGAGCCAGAACAGCCAATTCAGCAGTAACGAGGTGACAGACGAGGGTGCCTGGTGCTGGTTTGCCGACCCTCGCGCCATCCATTATGAGAATGCCGACGGCAGCATCAACAGCACCTATATCGGCTACATCGACGTTCACGGCAACGTGAAAGCCACTCAGTACGACTGGAAGAAACAACGGAAGACCGACGTGCTGGTGCGCTCCTATTTCCAGCCCGACGACCACAACAACCCCACCTTTATCGTGCTGCCCGACGAGCGGGTGATGATTTTCTACACCCGCCACACCGACGAGCCGAAGATCTGGTACCGGATATCCACCGTGCCAGGCGACATCAGCCGATTGGGCGAGGAGAAGAGCCTGAGCACAGCCAACAACACCACCTACCCCTCGCCGTTTATCCTGAGCGATGACCCCGACCATATCTACCTGTGCTGGCGAGGGATCAACTGGCATCCCACCATCGCGCGGCTGACCATGCCCGACGCTGACGGCAACTGTAAGTTTGACTTCGGTCCTAAGCAGATTGTGCAATCCACCGGTGCCCGCCCCTATGCCAAATACCAAAGCAACGGCAAGGACAAGATCTACCTCTCCTACACCACAGGCCACCCCGACAACGAGATGCCCGACTGGCTTTATTTCAACGTCATCGACATCAACAAGGGTAACGGTCCTGTCCTACGCGACATACAGGGCAAGCAGCTCAGCACCATCAGCAGCGGCCCGTTCAATGTGTCGAAAAGCGACAGCTATGCCAACAGCTATCCGATGACCGTTGTTGACAAGACCGCCGACACACGCAACTGGGTGTGGCAAATCAGCCTCGACGCTGACGAGCATCCCGTCATCGCATATCCGCATATCGACCAGGCAAAGACCACTCATGTCTATTGGTACTCCCGCTGGACCGGCACCGCATGGCGCAACACACGGATTGCCAACGGCGGACATGCCTTCCACCTGAACTGGAACCAGACGGAACGGTGCTACAGCGGAGGTATGGCCATCGACCCCGACAACGTGAACGACCTTTACCTCAGCATCCCGACCAAGAGCGGTGTTTTCAACAAAGACGGTGTGTATGAAATCTGGAAATACACCCTCGACGACGAGGGGAAAGTGGTCAGCTCGGAGCAGGTGACCAGCGGCTCAGAGAAGAACAACATCCGTCCGTTTGTCATGCCAGGCTCCCAAAACAGCCAGATGCGGCTTACCTGGATGAACGGTGATTATTACTACTGGATGGTCAACACCAACTATCCGAAAGGCTATCCTACCGGCATCCGTTGTGATTACGAATGGAAAGAACCATTCACTGCGGAGCAATCCGATGATGAGAATCCACGCACCGACTGCATCTGCCTTGCCCCAAACAAGACATTGAACATCGCATTCGCCATGAACCACGACAAATACTATGGTCCGTTGTTCCAAATTGGCGATGAAAAGCCACTTGTCTATAGTCTCGGCACCGACGGCTACCCGGTAGTAACCATCGACGGCAAGGAATACAAAAGCCAGAACCGCCTCTACACCTCAGACGACTGGGCGACGAAAAGCGGCGGGACAAATGGTGACAACCACCCCACCAAACTGACCACGTGGGTGCTGAGCATGACCTACGACGGCCACACGCTCAGCCTCTACCGCAACGGACTGCTTGACCAGGTAATCGATGTGGAAAACCTGGAAGGAGGAACAGCCAACGCATACGGAGCGGATTTCAACCACGAGATTATTAATGAATCCGATTTCTATGCCTGCGCTTCTCCACAGACAGTCAAGACGATGACGGACCACATGCAAGAAAACATCTCAGCCATCCTCGACCAGAAAGCTATTGAGACCATCAATCTGCCATCCTCCACCCGCACCGACCTGGTATTGCCCAAGACATCCCTGGGAAAAGAAGTGAGCTGGACATCCTCCGACGAGAGCGTCATCACAAGCGACGGTGCGCTGATGCCACTCACCGAGGACAAGGCCGTGGAACTGACCGCACGCGTCGGAAACAGCACACGATCCTACACTGTGACCGGTCTGAAACGTGACATCACCCAAAACATACTATATGAGCGCAAAAACGTGCTTGACATGACGAAAAACACCGCCAACGGCTTTGCTTCAAACACTTACGTAACCGCTCCCGAAGGACTGCTCACAGGGCTAAGGTCATATACTTTCCTGCTGACCGTGAATGCAGCATCACTCTCCCATCAGCCCCGTGCCTACGATTTCGGCTGCAACAAGGAGAACAGCGTGTTTCTCCGTCTCTCCCCTCTTGCCGCCGGCATCAAATACAACGGAGGCACCACCACGATGGTGAGCGGTGCCACCACGCTGCAGACGGGCAAGGAATACAAGCTGGCTGTTACCTACAACGCATCCACCCACACCACCAAAATCTATATCGACGGCATCGAGGACGTGAGCGGTACGGCAAACACCAACGAGGCATACATGCTCGTGGAGAACGCCATTGACAGCCGTAACTACATAGGCCGCACACAGTGGTGGGACACCTCCTACAACGGGGATAATGTTGATTTCAGCGGCACCATCTCCGGATTCATGCTCTACAGCACCTGCCTCACTCGTGAGGAGATATGCGGTCTTCAGGATATCGGCTACCAGCCTGCTGAACTGCCATCAGCCCTGCTGAACGGTGATTTCGAATCGGGCTACAGCGTACAGAGCGGCTCGGGCGTGAGCAGCGACCGCGCCATCTATGTGCCCGAGGGATGGACCGTGAGCCGCAGCGAGCCCAACAACAACGACCTGACTGCCCTGCAGAGCGGCGACCTCTATTTCGACCGTTTCTTCGCGGTGCTCGACAAACCGGCGGAGCATGGAAATCACACTTACTGGATTCGTCAGAACTGGGGGGTCCCCACACTCACCCTCTCCCAGGAGCTGCTGCTGGAAGAGGGTGAATACGAACTGACTGCAGACATCTGGAGCAGCGGTTCGGGCGGAAAGGCCATAGTCAGCGCCGAGACAGAGGGGGGGGCTGTCGTAAGCAACTCTCCCGCTGCGGAAAACCAGCAGGCATGGCAGCCCACATCGCTCACCTTCAGCAGCGACGGAAAGGCTTCTACCACCATCCGTCTTGAAGCCGTACACAACTCCGACGGCAAAGAGAAAATCATCGGGTTCGACAATGTGACGCTGACCCTCAAGTCACAACCGGGCTTACCTGGCGATGTCAATGAAGACGGTGTCATCAACATCAGTGATATCGTAGCCATCATCAACCATATCGCCGGCACCACACTGAGAGCCAATGCCGATGTCAACGAGGACGGGAAAGTGGATATCTCCGATATCGTAGCCGTCATCAATTTTATGGCTCAGAAGCAAGCAGAAAGCATAAGATGGATAATTGACAAGGACTTCACCTATTAAACACCCCTATAAAAAAAGTTCGATTGAAAACGTTTATTCAACCGAACTTTTTAATTTTCTGAATCCCTTTGAACGTATGTTTCTTATCCTCTATCAGATGAAATAGATGTATATGGCAGCAGCGGGAATGGCCATGAGTGCAGAGTCGAAACGGTCGAGCCAGCCACCATGGCCGGGGAGGATGTTTCCAGAGTCTTTCACACCCAATTTGCGTTTGAGGCGGGATTCAACGAGGTCGCCCCATGTGCCAAACACGACAACGACGAGCGCGAGCCCCGCCCAAAGGAGATGGTTGAGGAATGTGCTGCTGGCATTGAACACCAAGAAAGGATTCACTCCTTCATTTGCAGGATTACCGATAAAAGCAAACACCTGAGAGGCGATAATCGCCAACACACCGCCGCCTATAGTTCCTTCCCATGATTTCTTCGGGGATATGCTGGGGAAAAGCCTGCGTTTGCCAAACTTAGAGCCGATGAGATAAGCCCCTGTGTCGCTTGACCACAGGAACACGAACACCGCGAGATTAAGCACGGAGACATAGGCAAGCCCTGACTGAATCCCAATGAACGCCATGGCATGAAGCATCGACATAGGCACAGCAATATAGACGAACGCCATAAATGCGAAAGCCCAGTTCTCAATTTTCCTGAATCCCTTTAGATAAAGCTCTGAAACCAGCAAATACATAACCGAGATGACCACGGGGATGAACGTCTTATAGCCAGAGCCTGTCAATCCAGTTGCAGCATCGAAAACAGCAAAGAAGAAATAGGTTGACATGAGCGTGGTAATAAGCGCGTTGACCTGCAGATGGAGGTTGCTGTTGACAAGAGTACAGAATTCCCATGTCATAAGGCCAGTCAACGCTGCGAAAAGGATAAGATACGCCATCGGATTTTGAAGGCACAACACAATCATCACCACAAAGGCAATGCCTGTGATTGTGCGCGCCAAAATCGATCCGAATGTTTTGGGTTTTCCGGGATCCTGCAACGGCTCTAAGGGCTGCGGGTCGAGCACACCTCCGTCGAGCGGGCTACCGCTTTTATTATCTTCTTTGTAGTCCATGAAAATCGGATTAGGGTTGACGGTTTACGGTTTTTGAATTTAGGGGATAGATATATAATGTAAACAACTACAAACAATAAACTACAAACTACTCATCGAGGGTAATCGTGAGTTCCGGCTCATCCTCGTCATCTTTTTTATTGCCCTTGTCTTCGCCGGCACGTTCGTCAGCAGGCACAACTTCAACGAAATCAATGTCTTTCTTCCGTCCTTCATTGACCATCACGTATTCACCTTCTTCTTCCTCAGGATCCTGAGGGGGTTCCGGCTCAGCCGAATGTTCTGCTGAGCTGTCCTCTGTATCGGGAAGTGAATCAGAATCAGCAATAGGCTCCTCTTCAGGCTCAGCAGAGTCATATCCGTTATCGTCGAGTTCATCGGCAAATAAAGTTGGCTCAAACGCGCTATGCTTGACTGATGCAGTTTCCTTTGAAACGTTTTTTCCAGCAGGAACATCACTGTCTTGCGGTTTCTGTTCTTCAGCAGGTTGCCCTTCATCTGAATTGTCGGCAGGTTCTGACTCTCCGTGGGCAGGTTCATCTTCTTCAATGACCACCTGCTCTTCTTCATCATCGTTCAAATCGATAACCGGCTCATCATCTTCATCGATATGGTCAGCCTGTGCTTCAGAAACCACTTCTCCTGCATTTTCATCCACTGCCAGTTCTGCACCCATTTCGTCTGATGAGGCAGGGACAAGCGGTTCCGGTTCATTTTCTTCCACCGGTTCGGAAGTCAGCTCGTCCCGTGATGTTTCCGTCTCTTCAGAATAAGCAGCAGAAGAAGAAGAAGACCAACTGTCGAAAATCGGGTTGTAGTCGTTGTCGTCAGATGTGCCTCCCGACTGCTTATTATCCTGCTCAGCCGACGGCTGGTAAGTCTGGCTATAGTCGGAATCGGGGGTGTAACCAGTTGCGCCCGCCATGCCTGCTGCACCTGCGGCTCCAGCTGCACCTGTCATGCCTTGTGAAGCATTTCCGTTTCCGGCTTCCTGATTCAGGGCATTCTGCTCCTGCAAACGGCGTTGCTTCTCAAGCACAGCTTCGACCGCTTTCTGACGAATGAACTCAGCGTTCTCGTCGTCGAAGTCGGTTGATTCGTCTGTCCCATCCTGCCCGTTGGCACCCAAGTTTTTATTGAGTTCCATGATTTCGTCCGACCTCGACTTCCACTGTCTCGGACCGAAAATACGCTCAAGGTCAGCCGGATAAATCACCTCTTTCTCGATGAGCACCTGGGCAAGCTGCTGCAAGCCTCTTGAATGCTGGATAAGCACCCGTTTCGCACGGTCGTACTCGCGCTGTATGAGAGTTTTCACCTCCTCATCAATCATCTGTGCGGTAGCCTCACTGTATGGCTTGGTGAACGTGTTCTCCGCAAAGTCGTAGTAGTTGACATTCGGCATTTTCTCACCCATACCATAGATGGAAATCATGCTATAGACCATATTGGTCACACGTTGCAGGTCGTTGCTGGCACCTGTGCAGATATGCCCGGTGAAAAGTTCCTCTGCCGCACGTCCTCCGAGCAGTCCACAGATTTGGTCGAGCAGTTCCTCTTTAGTTGTCACCGGTCTTTCTTCTGGCATATACCAGTTGGCACCGAGGGCGTTGCCTCGCGGCACGATAGTCACTTTCACAAGCGGGTTGGCGTGTTGTAGGAACCAAGAAATCGTGGCATGTCCAGCCTCATGTATGGCAATGGTACGTTTCTCTGACTCAGTCATCACCTTCGTCTTCTTTTCCAGGCCTCCGAGCACCCGGTCAACTGCATCGAGGAAACACTGTTTGTCCACCCAGTCCTGCTGCCGTCGGGCGGCTATAAGCGCAGCCTCGTTGCACACATTCGCGATGTCGGCTCCCGAAAGTCCCGGAGTTTGCCTTGCAAGCATCTCCACATCCACCGACTCGTCGATTTTGATTGGTTTAAGATGCACATTGAATATCTGCTGACGCTCTTTGAGGTCGGGAAGCTCGACGGTGATCTGCCTGTCGAAACGTCCGGCTCTGAGAAGAGCCTTATCCAGAATATCAGCGCGGTTAGTGGCAGCCATGACGATAACACCGGTGTTGGCACCGAAACCGTCCATCTCGGTAAGCAGCTGGTTGAGTGTGCTCTCACGCTCATCGTTCGACTGTATGCTTGATTTTCCGCTTCTTGCTCGTCCGATAGCATCAATCTCGTCGATGAACACGATGCTCGGAGCTTTCGCCTTGGCCTGATTGAAGAGGTCGCGCACTCTCGACGCCCCCACTCCAACGAACATCTCAACAAAATCTGAACCTGAGAGAGAGAAGAATGCCACGTTGGCCTCTCCTGCCACAGCCTTTGCCAAAAGAGTCTTACCGGTTCCAGGAGGTCCCACAAGAAGTATGCCCTTAGGAATCTTACCACCCAACTCAGTATATTTCTGTGGGTTGCGTAGGAAATCGACCACTTCCTGCACCTCTTGTTTGGCTCCTGCCAGTCCGGCAACATCCTTGAATGTGATACGATCCTGTCCGTTGCCTCCCCCTTCAAATAGTTTTGCTTTTGATTTACCGAAAGAGAAGACACCACCGCCACCACCGCCGCCCATACGGCGCATGATGAACATCCAGAAGAGAATGATCAGGAGGAACGGGAACACGAACTGCATAAACACGCTCCAAAAGCCGCCTCCTCCATTCTCATATTTCACCTCTCCCTGGAATTTGCCCTCAGCTTTCTTCTCTGCCACGAACTCATCGAGCTTGTCAACCGTGGCAAAATTGGTGACCAGCGCCGACTTCGCCTTCGCCTCCTTGGGGAGGATATTGGCAGCCGGGACTATACTGTCGGGCTTCAACTCAAAGAAAAGCTCCTGCTCCGTCTTATCGACCTTGATATTGGCGACATAACCGCTGTCGAGACATTCCTGGAATTTAGTGTAGTTCACCTTCATCATGGACTCCTCGTTGTTGGTCATGATAAAGAAGAACACGAAAGCCAGCACCGCCACATATACCCATGTGAGGTTGAACTTGCTTTTGTTGTTATTCGATTTGTTGTTCTGTATCGGCATATTTAAAATTTTGATTTACAGATTTAATGATGTTCGATTTAATGACTGCCTATAGAATCACCAGCATATCCCTGATATCAGGAAAAGTCAACTAAAACTATTCCTCATCAGGAATAAGTTCCACTTTTGCGTCCTCCCAAAGATGGTCGATGTCATAGAACTGCCTGGATTCGGGCAGGAAGATATGCACAATCACATCCGAATAGTCCATTGCCACCCAAATGCTGCTTCTCAGTCCATCGACTGCATTGGGTTTTTCTCCCGCATTTTTCTGTGCAAACTCTCTGACAGACTCACAGATTGCCGAAATATGGCTGGGTGAGTTGGCATCACAAATGACAATGTACTGGCATAGCGTGTCTTCAATAGTTGAAAGGTCGGCTACGCTGATGTGATGTCCCTTTTTCTCTTGAATTCCTTCTACAATACTGTTTACAAGTTGATTAGTGTTTAATGCTGATTTCATAAATTAAAAATAGTAATAATGCAATAGGCACAAATAATTGGCAAAGATAGCAAAAAAAGTGAAATTGTAAAAGTAAAAAGCAAAAAATAAAAATCAAATAGTTTTTTTTAACAATAAAAAAACCTCAAACAAGCGATAAGCTGTTTGAAGTCTCTTAAGTTGGGATACAAGGACTCGAACCTTGAATAACAGGACCAGAATCTGTTGTGTTGCCAATTACACCATATCCCAATATGATTTTTGAAAAGCGGTGCAAAGTTATAGCTTTCTTTTGAAACTTCCAAATAAAATCATGACTTTTTGAAAAAAAATGCGTATTTTTGCAAAAAATTACAGAAATCAAATCAAAAATGTAATGGAACAAAACGAACGCCCTCTGTTGCTGTTATCGAACGATGATGGTTTTGATGCCACCGGCATCAGTGTGTTGATAGAAATATTACGTGATTTAGGCGATATCATCGTCGTTGCTCCCGATGGCGGCCGTTCGGGCTCTTCGCTGTCGATCACGGGCACTGTTCCTGTGAAATATAATAAAGAACGAGAGGAGAATAGAAAAATTGTAGAGGGCAGGGAACTTGGAAGTCTGACTGTATATAGCTGTAGCGGCACCCCTTGCGATTGCGTGAAGATGGCATTGGAGTTTCTGCTTCCCCGCCGTCCCGACATCGTGATTGGTGGCATCAACCACGGTGATAACGCAGCCACGAACGCCCACTATTCAGGTACCATAGGCATCGCGATAGAAGGCACCTTGAAAGAAATTCCGTCGGTGGGATTCTCAAGCTGTGCGTTCAGCGGTGCCGACGACTTCAAGCGGCTGGCAGCACCCATTCGCGAGATTGTGAGCATGGTGCTTGCCAACGGACTGCCCGACAAAGTGTTCCTGAACGTGAATTTCCCCTCATGTGAACAATTCAAAGGAATGAGAATCTGCCGTATGGGCATGGGCGACTGGATTGACGAATGGATTGAGCGCGACCATCCCCGCGGCGGCAAATATTTCTGGATAGCCGGCAGTTTCAAAAGTTACGACGGCGATGATCCTTCCACCGACATCTGGGCTTTGGACAACGGATATATCGCCATCACTCCCATCACGCTTGACTTCACGGCTTACAGTGCTTTTGATTTCCTGAAGGAGAAGCTGATTAAGTGAAACCTTGGAGCAGCAAGCGCAGATCCGAACGTGTTCGAGATTTGCCGGGTCGTGACAAGGTTCTACGAAGTGAATAGTGAAAAGTGTATTTACCCTCCCCTGAATCGCACAACGGCAAAATGGGGGCTGAAATGTTTGGTTAACCTGCAAGCCAATACTGAAGATTTTTCATTTTTTTTAATATGGCAAAGAAAAATAACACCGCAGACCTCGGATTTGAGGATAAGATATGGAAAGCGGCAGACTTGCTACGTGGCTCAATAGATGCTGCCGAGTATAAAAACGTTGTACTTGGACTAATCTTTCTGAAGTATATTTCCGACTGCTTCGATGTGAAACATCAGCAGCTGGTAGATGAAGGTGACGGTTTCGAGGAGGACAAGGACGAGTATGTTTCAGAAAACATTTTCTATGTCCCAGCCGATGCACGATGGAATGTGATTGCCGAAGCGGCTCACACTCCTGAAATCGGTAAGGTCATCGACAATGCCATGCTGGAAATCGAGAAGGAGAACGACCGTCTGAAAGGCATCCTTCCCAAGAACTTCGCACGTCCGGAGCTGGACAAGCGCCGTCTCGGCGATGTGGTTGACCTCTTCACCAACACCATCGAGCTGGGTAAGCAGGAAGAGAACAAAGACCTGCTCGGACGTACTTACGAGTACTGCCTCTCCAAATTCGCCTCACTTGAAGGAAAGAACGCCGGCGAGTTCTATACACCTTCGTGTATTGTACGCACTATAGTTGCAGTATTGCAGCCGTTCAAAGGCCGCTGCTACGACCCTGCGATGGGCAGTGGCGGCATGTTTGTGCAGAGTGCCGACTTCGTCCGCCATCATCAGGGAGATATCAAGAACCTCTCCATCTTCGGGCAGGAAATCAATGCCAACACCCGCAAGATGGCGATGATGAACCTCGCCATCCGTGGCATTGAGGCGAATCTCGGCGATAAGAACGCTGATACGTTCTTCGAAGACCAGCACCCCACGTTGAAAGCGGACTTCGTGATGGCGAACCCGCCATTCAACATGAGCGACTGGGGAGCGGACAAGTTGCAGGAGGATGTGCGGTGGAAATATGGAATACCGCCCCAGGGAAACGCTAACTTCGCATGGCTGGAGCACATGATCAGTCACCTCTCGCCAACAGGACGTATTGGGCTGGTGCTTGCCAACGGCTCGTTGAGCAGTCAGACGGGAGGGGAGGGAGAAATCCGTAAGAACATCCTGAGGGCCGACCTTGTGGAAGGTATCGTAGCATTGCCCAGCCAGCTGTTCTATAGCACTGGCATACCGGTATGTCTCTGGTTCCTCAACCGACAGAAGACACAGCCGGGAAAGCTGGTGTTTATCGATGCCCGTAACATGGGCTCCATGGTCACTCGTAAGCTCCGTGAACTGACCGACGACGACATCAACCGCATCGCTCAGACATTCACCGATTACCGTAATGGCACGCTTGCCGATGAGAAAGGCTATTGTGCGGTGAAGTCGATTGAGGATGTGGCGGCACAGGATTTCATCCTTACGCCTGGCCGTTATGTCGGCATCGTAGAGCAGGAGGATGATGGTGAGCCGTTTGAGGAGAAGATGAACCGGCTCACTACCGAACTGAGCGCACTGTTCAAACAAAGCCATCAGTTAGAGGAAGAAATACGCAAACAGTTAGGTAGTATCGGCTTCAAAATATGATTTTAGTTTCAGAAGAAAGTAAAAGAGAAAAAGCTCATAGCAACAGTAAAAAAATAACTTAGTAATAAATTATCATTTTTGGAAGAGAACAACAAAATAATAAAGAAGGAACAGCAAGAGAAAATGCTGTTTCAGGATGCCTGCATTATCATTGACCAGGCTCAGATGGCAGCATATCATAAAATTAATGAAATACTGATCAAACGTAATTGGCTGTTGGGAATGAGAATTCAGCATGAGGTGTTGAAGGACAAACGCGCTGAATATGGCGAACAAGTAGTAAAGTCTTTAGCAAAGGAGCTGACTACAAAATATGGTGAAGGTTTTACATGGAGAAATTTGTATAACTATATTGATTTCTACTCGACATATAGCAGTTTTTTCTTGAAGGAGAATGGCGAGACAGCAAACGCTCAGACAATTTTGCACTCAGTGCGTGCAAAATCTGAAAACATTTTCCACTCACTGCGTGCAAAATCTCCAATTAGGCTTTCTTGGACTCACTATCGTATCATTCTGCAAGAAAATAGCCAAGAGGCTCGTGATTGGTATGAGCAGGAGGCGGCACGTGAAATGTGGGGTACCAGAACACTTCAGCGCAATGTGAGTAGCCAATATTATCACCGACTGCTAAAGTCGCAAGACAAGGTCTTGGTTCATGATGAAATGATAAAGTTGACAGCACCTATGCAAGACAAGCTCGAATACCTGAAGAATCCTGTAGTTGCAGAATTCTTAGGGTTCAAGAACAATGCACAATATACTGAGTCAAATTTAGAACAAAGCCTCATCGACCATCTTGTCCATTTCATTATGGAATTAGGAAAAGGCTTTGCATTCGTTGACCGCCAGAAGCATATTCATACGGAAAAAGAAGACTATTACATAGATCTTGTGTTTTACAATTATCATCTTCGCAGTTTTGTGCTGATTGACCTAAAAACTACAAAACTGCGCCATCAGGACGTGGGGCAGATGGATATGTATGTGAGAATGTACGACGAACTGGTACGACCAGAAGGCCATAACCCAACCATAGGACTATTGCTTTGTGCGGATACAGATGAGGATATTGCTCGTTATTCAGTCCTGAATGACAACGACCACCTCTTTGCTGCCAAGTACCTCACATATATGCCTACAAAAGAAGAACTCCGGCGAGAGATTGAACAGCAGAAAGAATTCTTCCGTTTACAACATAAAAAGTAGTAATTATGGAAGAGTGGAAAGAATATTAGTTAAACAAGTTAATTCTCATTTATGGAAGAGAACAAAATAGCAAAAGTGTCGGCAGCGACGACAGAATCTTTGATACAGGACTTACGTCAGATTATAGAATATGCGAGAAGTCATGTGGCTTCTACTGTGAACTATGCATTAAGCATAATGTATTGGAAAATTGGAGAGCGTATTAATAACGAAATACTTGAAAATAAGCGTGCTGAGTATGGAAAACAAATTGTCGCATCGGTGGCGCGACAATTGAGAGAAGAATATGGTGCTAAAGGATTCGACGAAAAAAATATTCGAAGAATGATGCAGTTCGCTCAGGAATTTCCAGACGAACAAATTGTCGCATCGATGATGCGACAATTAAGTTGGACGCATATATTACAAGTGCTTTCTCTCAAAGACATCCTTCAACGAGAGTTCTATCTAACTGTTCTTCCACCGCCGTCTGCACCGGTTGATTGCGATTGACCTCAAATTAGGACGTTTCAAGGCGCAGTACAAAGGTCAGATGGAACTTTATTTGCGCTGGTTGGAAAAGAATGAGATGGAGCCAGGAGAAGAACCGCCACTTGGGCTATTGCTTTGTACAGAAGGAAGTGAAGAACAAATAGAACTGCTACAACTCGACAAGGCGGGAATCAAAGTCGCACAATATCTAACCGAGTTGCCGCCTCGTGATGTGCTAATTAGACAAATACATAAATCTCTTGAAGTTACAAAAAAACGATTAGAGGATTATTCTAAAGAAGAATAATTATGGAAGAGTGGAAAGAATATAAAATTGGCGATATTTGCAGCAAAGTATGCAGCGGGGGAACACCATCTAGTAAACAATCAGATTACTATGATGGTGATATTCCATGGCTTAATACGAAAGAAATCAATTTCAATCGTATATACAATACAGAAAAAAGCATAACAGAAGATGGTTTAAATAATTCTTCCGCAAAATGGATTGAAGCAAACTCTGTTATTATTGCCATGTATGGTGCAACTGCAGGAAAATCAGCTATAGCAAAGATACCATTGACAACAAATCAGGCTTGTTGTAATTTAACCATTAACTCAGATGTTGCTGATTATCGATTTGTATATTACTTTCTTTGCAATAAGTTCTTTGAACTTGCATCTCTAGCTAATGGCGGTGCTCAACAAAATCTTAATGCTCAAATTATAAAAGATTTTGGCATAAATATGCCTTCATTATCAGAACAAATTCGGATAGCAGATGTGTTATCTACAATCGATGACAAAATCGAGGTAAACAGGCGGATAAATGATAATTTAGAGCAACAAGGACAATCGTTGTTTGATGAGTATGTGATGAATCCGAATTGGCCCCGAACACAGCTGTTAAGCAACTACACGCTTATAAATCCAACACGAACTATAACAAAAGGTAAAACTTCAAGATGCATTGATATGTCTTCACTGCCTACAAAAGGCACTTTTCCAAGCGATTGGACATTTAAGGATTATAATGGTGGCATGAAGTTCCAGAATGGCGATACTATTATGGCCAGGATTACTCCGTGTCTTGAAAATGGAAAGACGGCATACATCAACTTTTTGGATGAAAACGAAGTTGCTTTTGGCTCAACGGAGTACATCGTATTATCGGCAAAAGAGGGCTTCTGCTCCGAACTATTATATTTTCTGGCAAGGCATGATGATTTTGTCTCATACGCAGTTGCTCACATGAATGGAAGCAGCGGAAGACAGAGGGTTTCAGGAAGTGACATCGCTAATTATGAAATGCCAGAAATTACTAACGAGACACTGGATTTTGTAAGTGATAAGCTACATGGAATTATGGAAGTCATTAAAAACAACTCTCTTGAATCCCGTCGTCTCGCTTCTCTCCGTGACACCCTTCTCCCTCGCTTGATGTCAGGCGAACTTAAAGTAAACGAAATTGAAAACCTGGTATGAACAAGAAATCGATACGTTTTTACAACGACCACGAGGTACGCGCTGTGTGGGACGAAGAACATAGCAAGTGGTGGTTTTCTGCCACAGATATCATACGAGCCATCAATGATGAGGAAGACTACATAAAAGCTGGAAACTACTGGAGGTGGTTGAAAAAGAAACTCAACCAAGACGGCATTCAACTCGTGAGTGTCACTCACGAGTTCAAATTTCAAGCTCCAGATGGCAAGCAGCGTACTGCAGATGCGCTTGATGCTGACTGCATACAGACCTTAGCACAACACTATCCAAACAATCGTGCTCATGCTTTCCTGAATTGGTTTGTATATAGCGACAACAGTATTGATGGGCAAAGTCGCAAGAAGGCCTATTCGCTCTTTGAAAGTGGCATTCTCGACAGCATGAAGCCGGGGACAGTGGAGTGCCTGCAGCAGATACACGCTTTCCTCTTTGGCGGGCTTTACGACTTTGCTGGGCAGATACGTACCAAGACCATTTGGAAAGACGGAACATTGTTCTGCCGTGCAGAATATCTAAAGCGGAACCTGCAAATCATCGAGTCAATGCCGGAAAACAATTTCGACGAGATAGCCGATAAATATGTGGAAATGAACGTGGCGCATCCGTTTATGGAGGGCAATGGGCGTAGCACTCGCATTTGGCTTGATTTGCTGTTGAAGGCTCGTCTTCAAAAATGCGTCGACTGGAGCCTGATCGACAAGAAAGATTATCTTTCAGCGATGCGCAAGAGCACAACAGACGCGTCAACAATCAAACTCTTGCTTCGAAATGCCCTCACTGACAAAATTGATGACCGCGAGATATTCATGAAGGGTATAGACTACTCATATTACTATGAGCAGGAGAATTAAGAAGTATAACGAACCTGTAAATTCTCAGTTGATGTCGTGTCCAATAAAACGCTATAACCAATTCGTATGATGGAAGTCAATCAAGAAGAACGTTATAATCCGATAGATGCTGCCGCAATGATTGATACCGTGCTACGGAAGGAGAAGAACTGGAAACGACTTCACTTCTATCAGAAGACCGTGGTGCTCTATCAGATGACCTATATTTTCAGCCTAAGATTTCTGCCCAAGTATGGCGACCGCACAGTGGATCAGATGGTGCAGGCTGCCCGTTCAGGGAAGCAGAACATCGTGGAAGGAATGGCAGACGGTGTCACCTCGACGGAACTGGAACTGAAACTGCTCAACGTGGCGCGGGCGTCATTGTAAGCTATGCTCATTTCCTGGAGAAAGATTTCATAGAAAACGGCGGCATCCGTGAGCGCATGACCGCTGCTCGTCTCGGCTACCGCAACATCCAACGTGCCACCATCGAAGCCAAAGACCGCGAAATTCTCGCCTTAAAAACTGAGATAGATTCTCTGAAAAAAGAAATAGAATCTCTGAAGAAAGAAATTCAATCCCCCAAAAGTAAGAACTAGTTTTTGCTAGGCTGACTAGACAAACTAGGCTGACTAGATGAACTAGACTAACTAGATAAACTACAATGACTAGATAAAACGCTCAACCATGCCAACCTACAACGAAGACCACTACGAGCAAACGCTCATCCAGCTATTTACCGAGCGGCTGGATTATGACTATGCGAACGGTTACGACATCCAAAGCACATACGCTGTGAAAGACTATTACTGCCCAGTGTATAAGGATCGGCTGCGCAGGATGCTGGCTATGTTGAATTCAGGTCTGCCATCTACAGCGATAGATGAGGCAGAGCGGAAACTGCTGCATATAGAAGCCGGCAATATGGTGCAGAACAACGAGCTGTTCATGGACTATCTGCAGCATGGTGTGGAAGTGACATACCACGACGGACATGAGCTGAAAAACGACATCGTCTATCTTGCCGACTATGAGCATATCAACCGGAACGACTTTCTGTTGGTGAACCAATGGACATACGTGGAGAAATCGAAGAAACGCGCTGACCTGATTCTTTTCCTCAACGGTCTGCCCATAGTGCTGATGGAACTGAAATCACCGTCACGTGAGGAGACGGATGCAAGCGCCGCCTACCGTCAGCTGAAGAACTACATGAAGGAGATACCGGGCATGTTCACTTACAACGTGTTCTGCGTGATGAGCGACATGGCGGAATCGAAAGCGGGCACGCTCACATCGAGCGAGGACCGCTATATGCAGTGGAAATCGAAGGACGGCGTATATGAAAGCAGCGAGGTAGTGAATTTCGATGTGTTCTTCGAGGGAATGTTCCGCAAGGACAGGCTGATGGACATCATCAAGAACTTCGTGTGTTACTGTAAAGACGAGGGCAAGGACTATAAGATTCTTGCCGGCTATCATCAGTATTTCGCCGTTCGCAAAGCCATCGACCGCACCGTCAGCGCTGTGCAGGGCGACGGCAAAATCGGTGTGTTCTGGCACACACAAGGCAGTGGAAAGTCATTGTCGATGGTGTTCTATGCCCACCTGCTTCAAGCGGCTGTGTCGCAACCCACCATCGTGGTCATCACCGACCGCAACGACCTAGACAACCAGCTATATACGCAGTTCGCCAAATGCAAGGACTTCCTGCGGCAGGTGCCAGTTCAGGCTTCCACCCGTCAGCATCTGCGTGAGCTGCTGGAGGGCAGAACCGCCAACGGCATCATCTTCACGACGATGCAAAAGTTTGAGGAGTATGATGCACCGCTGTCCGAAAGAAGCAACATCATTGTGATGAGCGATGAGGCGCACCGTGGGCAGTATGGCTTTGAGGAGAAGGTAAATCCCGAGACAGGACAGATAAAGGTGGGCACTGCTCGTATGATTCACGACTCACTGCCCCATGCATCGTTCATCGGTTTCACTGGTACGCCTGTCGCACTGAAAGACCGCAACACCATAGAGGTGTTCGGCGACTGCATCGACGTATATGACATGACACAGAGCGTGCTCGACCATGCCACCGTGCCGGTGTATTATGAGAGCCGTGTCATCAACCTGAAACTGGATGAGCATACATTGGCACTCATCGACCAGGAATATGAGCTGTTGGAAGCTGAGGGAGCCGAAGAGGAACAGGTGAAGCGGAGCAAGAAAGACTTGTCGCATCTGGAAGAACTGCTCGGAGCGGATGCCACGATTGACTCTCTCGTGGGCGACATACTCAATCACTATGAGAACTACCGTGAGCAGGAACTCACAGGAAAGGCGATGATTGTGGCTTACAGCCGTCCGATAGCCATCAAGATATACAAGCGCATACTCGAACTGCGTCCGGACTGGACGGAGAAGGTGAAGTGCGTGATGACCAGTGGAAACAACGACCCGGAGGAATGGCGCGACATCATAGGCAACAAGCAATACAAGCAGGAACTGGCGAAGAAGTTCAAGGATGACAACGACCCGATGAAAATCGCCATCGTAGTAGATATGTGGCTGACCGGCTTTGATGTACCATCTATGGCTACGATGTATGTGTTCAAGCCGATGAGCGGACATAACCTGATGCAGGCCATCGCACGTGTGAACCGCGTGTTCAAAGGCAAGGAAGGCGGACTCGTGGTGGATTATATCGGTATCGCCCAGGCATTGAAACAGGCGATGAAGTTCTACTCCACGAACGACAAGCGGAAATTCGGTGACCCGAACATCAAATCCACTGCACTGAAGATATTCCAGGAGGAACTGGAAATCTGCCGCGACCTTATGCACGGGTTCGACTATGCTCAATTCAAGGATGCTTCCGACCTAAGGCGTGCGGAAATCATCAAGGGCGGTACCAACTTTATGTTGGACATAAAACGCCAGAAGAAGAAAGACGATTATATGAAGCATGCCACCGCACTGCATCAGTCCATCACGCTCTGCCGCAGTCTGCTGACAGAGGACCAGCGATGGGAAAGCGCTTTCTTCGAGACGGTGCGCGTGATGATACTCCGTCTGGGAGCAAAAGGAAAAATCACGAAGAAGGACATCGACCAGCGCATCCGTGAGCTGATGAAGCAGAGCGTGAAGAGCGAGGGAGTCATCAACCTGTTCCAGAACGAAGGTAAGGACTTCTCGCTGAACGACCCGGTGTTCCTTGAAGAGCTTTCCAAAATGAAGGAGAAGAACATCTCCATCCAAATTTTGGAAAACCTGCTGAAAGATAAGGTAAGGGCATTCCAGCATAAGAACATCGTGCAGAGCGAGAAATTCTCTGAGTTGCTTAACAACGCACTGAGCAATTACCTTAAAGGTATGCTGACCAATGAGGAGGTTATTCAGGAATTGCTGAAACTGGCATCTGAAATCAAGGAGACCGAGGAAAAGGGAAATGATTTGGGTCTTTCTGTCGAAGAGAAAGCATTCTATGATGCACTGACCCGTCCACAGGCGGTGAAAGACGTGTATGAAAACGATGAGCTGGTGGAGATGACGAAGGAGCTGACGGAAACGCTTCGCAAGAACCGCACCATCGACTGGCAGCATAAAGAGTCGGCGCGTGCCGGTATGCGTAAGCTGGTAAAACGCTTGCTGAAAAAATACAATTATCCGCCAGAGGAAGCGCAATATGCCATGGACATCGTGCTGAAACAATGCGAGGAATGGTCGGACGATGACGACTATACAACCGAATTTGCCATAGCTTCCTCACCTGTACTGACAGATGTCAAAGACGATGCAGAAATGGTAGCTCATATTGAAACCCTCATGGCGATGACAGACGGGACATCCATTCTTCATATTATTCAATCATGTCAGGAACGCTTCAACGAAAAATACCCGGCTATGATAGGCAAACAGCGTGAATGGTTCAATGTCATCGGTGAATATGTGAAGAGCAGAACAAAAAGGTACGATCTACAAACAGATGAGGTGTTCCATTTGGCTGCGGAAGATTCAGCAGAATAAGTTTTTATAAGGGATTTAAACAAGAAACTATATTGTTGTTAGTTTCTATTTCGTGACTTGCCATTGTACGATAAGAAACGATTCTGTTGCTCGAAGTTCAGAGACTCCGGCTCCTGTCGGTCGTACTTTGGGAAACGTCTGGTGTCTGGGGGGGTATTCGGTTTTCCTTTTAGACACCCAGTAGGGCATCTCTACTTGGCAGGGTGGCGGAAAGAGAGGCAGATGAGTGAGAAAACACCGAGGATAGGGATAAGAGCGGTCTGGAGGGTGTGGACAATCAGGACGAATGTCTCGGCGTTGACCGCCGCCACTCCATAAAGCACAAAGATGGTCTTGACCGCAAAATGCCAGGGCCCCATCCCATTAGGTGTAGGTACAATCACTGCGATGCTTCCGACGACAAACGCAACAAGCGCTGTCATGACTCCTAGATTCTCTGTGAACTGGAAGCAAAAGAATGTGATGTAGAAATGGAGGAAATAGCTCACCCAGATGCCTAAGGTATAGAGGATGAACAGCCATTTTCTCCTCACAGCCCCCACCGATTTGACACCCTCCATGATATCGTCAATGATTTTCCTGAAATTCACGAATTTCGCCACTTTCTTCAGTCCCCAATAAAGGAAACATACAGTGATGATGGTGCAGATGGCGGTGACAATATAACCAGTGAGTGTAAACTGAGAGAAAAAATGTCCGAAATTAGTGCCTGTCTTACTGAAAAAAGATGCGAACACCCCGATTTGCGACAGGCACACAGCTGCCACGATGACGAGGATGAGCAACGAGTCGATGATGCGCTCAGTCACCACCGTACCGAACGCCTTGGCAAACGACACCTTGTCGTAGCGGTTGAGCACCCCGCAGCGTGTTACCTCCCCCACCCTGGGAATGATGAGGCTTGATGCATAGGAAAGGAAGACTGCATGGATGCAGGTACTGACTTTCGGATGCTCGCCAATCGGTTCAAGGCTTTGCTTCCAACGCAATCCCCGGAACACCTGTGCCGTGACACCGAAGACCATGGAGAGCATCATGAATCCCCAGTGCATCTCGTTCTGCAGCACATGACACATCCTTCCGAAGTCAAATCCCCGGTACATCCACCACAAAATCCCCGCCCCGAGGAGGATTGAGAGTACGACGTTTACAGTATTTCGGATATTCTTACGTGGCAAGAAATTAAAATATTTAAAAATTTAATTATTTAAGATGTAAGATTTATTTTCGCTGTTTGATTTACCCAAAATTAAGATGTAAGATTTTTCAAGTTATGGTGCCCCCATAAAAACCTTGGATGATGCCAGCGAACCTCCAGTGCTCCCCGCTGATACCCGGAAAACAAAGAAATCCACAAAAAACTAAAAACTAAAAACTAAAAATTAATCATTATTCAAATATATGTATTAACTTTGCGGGTGCAAAGTTAGTGCAAATTCAAAGTATAAAAAAAATAAATACGTAGTTTTTTTTATTTTTTAAACATTTTTTATGCAAGTTAGACCAAAGAAATCGCTGGGTCAGCACTTTTTGACAGATCTGTCGGTGGCATCTCGGATTGCCGACACCGTTGACTCCTGCCCTTCTATCCCCATTCTTGAACTGGGACCGGGCATGGGTGTGCTCACTCAGTATCTGATGCAAAAAGAGCGGGAGCTGAAGGTGGTGGAAATTGACCGTGAGTCTGTTGAATACCTTCACAGCCACTACCCTTCGCTCCACGACAACATATTGGGAGCAGACTTTCTAAAGATGGACTTGTCGTCGGTTTTTTCCGGCCGTCCATTTGTACTCACCGGCAACTATCCCTATAACATCTCCAGCCAGATATTTTTCAAGATGCTTGACTACAAAGATTTTATCCCCTGTTGCACCGGCATGATTCAGAAGGAAGTGGCTGAGCGGCTGGCATCTGCCCCCGGCAGCAAAGTATATGGTGTGCTGAGCATCCTCATACAGGCATGGTATGACGTTGAATACCTGTTCACCGTGGATGAGCACGTGTTCGACCCGCCTCCAAAAGTGAAGAGTGCTGTAATTCGTCTCACGCGTAACGACAAGACCTCTCTTGGCTGTGACGAACGGCTGTTCCGCCGGATAGTCAAGACGGTGTTCACGATGCGACGTAAGATGCTTCGCAACGGGATGAAACAGATTATAGGCAGCGATGCCCCGATGCTCTCCGACCCATTGTTCAACAAACGACCTGAACAGCTGTCGATTGACGACTTTATTGAGCTGACGAACCGAGTCTCTCTCTCACATCCATCATAAGAGAAATCTGCCCTGAAAAGGTAGGATTGTCGTACTTCTCCAAAGCAATATGCTTCACCTGGCTGGCGAACACCTCAAGATCCCGGATCATGACTCCCTGACCAAGGTCGATTTCTCCTGTCGGCTTGGCTGTTTCAATCCATTTCACGAGGTCTTCAGCCTCTTCCTTTGTGTATGTGCGTTTATAATTTCCGTGCATGATTGTATTTTAGTTGTTAGTTTTTAGTTAGCAGTTTCACCATGATTTCGGCAGCCCGTCGTGATGCTCCGGCCGGTCCGATGATATGGCGCATCTCCTCATAGTCGTCAAGCATTTTCTGCCTTTTTTCTCCTCCCGGGAGGATTGCCTTCAGCTCGTTATAGACTTTATCGACAGTCATGTCGGATGCGATGAGTTCCTTCACGATTTCTTTTCCACTAATAAGGTTTACAAGCGATACAAACTCCACCTTGAGAATAACACCTTTCAACCATTTCATGAACTTGCCCGCCGAGAGATAGTAACAGACCACCTGAGGCACATTAAGAAGTGCCGTCTCCAGCGTTGCCGTCCCGCTTGTGACAAGTGCCGCATCTGCCTGACTGAGGATTTCGTATGTGCTGTTGAACCTCACCTCCACATCCATCCCCTTAGGGATATATTTTTTATATATATCCATCGGGATATTCGGCGCACCAGCCACTACTGATTGATATCCCCCGATCTTCGAAGCTGCAAGAAGCATCTTAGCCAGGTTCTTCTTGACTTCCTGCACGCGGCTGCCTGCAAGCACCGCAATAATCGGCAACTTGCCGGTAACAGCTGATTTTTCTTCACCTAACGTCTGCCGGAACTCCTCCACTGCATCCACACAAGGGTTTCCCACGTAATGGATGGGGTAATGATGCTTTTTCTGGAAGAAATCCACCTCGAATGGCAAAATCGAGAACAGCTCATCCACATATTTTCTGATGCTTTTGATGCGGTATTCTTTCCATGCCCATATTTTTGGGGAAATGTAATAATATACGGGGATGTCGGTGTGGGTCTTGATGTATTTCGCCACCTCGAGGTTGAATCCCGGATAATCGATGAGAATGAGCACATCTGGTTTCCATTTAGCCACGTCGCGCTTACACGCCTTCATGTTTCGGAGGATTGTGCGTGCGTGTGTGAGTACGGGGATGAACCCCATATACGACATCTCCTTATAATGCTTCACGAGCGTGCCGCCCACCTCCTGCATCTTGTCGCCACCATAGAAACGGAACAGAGCCTTCGTATCGATTCTGAAAATCTCCGCCATGAGATTAGAGGCATGCAAGTCGCCGGATGCCTCACCGGCAATCAGATAATAGCGCATATCAGATGTTGAATTTCCCCGCAAAATTAGTGTTTTTTATCTTTACAAAAAAAGAAAGCACTGATTTTTTATGTTTAAATCAGATATTTTTTGTAATTTTGTACAAAATATGAACTATAAAATTTTAATATTATGGAAATAGCTGAATTAAGTCCGAAATTAGTTTGGAAAAACTTCTATTCGCTGACACGTATTCCCCGTCCGAGTGGTCACACGGCAGCCGTAGCCCAGTACCTGGTAGAGTTTGGAAAATCAATTGGTGTCGAGGCATTCATCGACAAAGCCGGCAATGTGGTGATGCGTAAGCCGGCAACCCCAGGCTATGAGAATCTAGAGACCGCCATCCTTCAGGCTCACATGGACATGGTTCCCCAGCCTCTCGACGGTCCTCATAATTTCGAGACCGACCCGATAGAGACAGAAATCCGGGGTGACTGGGTTTACGCGAAAGGGACAACGCTCGGAGCTGATGACGGCATGGGTGTGGCAGCAGCCATGGCCATATTGGAAGACAAGTCAGTGGAGCACGGTCCGCTTGAAGTGCTGATTACCGCCGACGAGGAGACCGGCATGTTTGGTGCCCGTGGTCTGGAAGCCGGCACCCTGACAGGCAAATACCTTTTGAATTTGGACTCTGAGACTGAAGGTGAAATCACTATCGGCTGCGCCGGTGGTCAGGATGTGGAATGTAAGCTGGAATACGATGAAATCGACGTGAATCCAGAAGGGATGAAAGCCTTTAAAATCATCATGGACGGAATGCGTGGCGGTCATTCAGGATTGGAAATCAACGAAGGCCGTGCGAACGCCAACAAGCTGATGGCCCGCCTGCTGTCTTCACTCATTGATGCCGACTGCGCATGGCTCAGCAGCTGGACCGGCGGGACGATGCGCAATGCCATCCCCCGCAGCGGTGAGGCAGTGGTGCTTGTACCGTCATCCAAAGAAGAGGAATTCAAGTCGATTGTCAATGAACGTCTTGCAATCTACAACGAAGAATATATCACCGTTGAGAATGGCCAAATCGCTATCAATATTGAGCCTTGCGAAGTTCCTTCCAAAGCAATGCCTGACGACATCCAGCTCAATCTTGTGAATGCCATCCTCGCCGCCCACGACGGTGTGCTGCGCTTTATCCCCACCATTCCACATATCGTTGAAACCTCTTCCAACCTCGCTATCGTGAAAGCCGGGAATGGCAGCATTGAAGTTTATCTGCTTGCCAGGAGCTCAAGCGACACAATGAAAGCCTACCTTTGTGAGTCGTTGGCAAGCTGCTTCCGTTTGGCAGGGATGGACGTGGAACTGGTCGGAGGCTATGGTGGTTGGCAGCCAAACACCTCGAGTCCGCTTGTGGCAAATATGTCGGCGGTATATGAGAAGATGTACGGCAACAAGCCAAAAGTTGAGGTGTGCCACGCTGGTCTGGAATGCGGCATTATCGGTGTGACCTATCCTGAAATGGATATGGCATCATTCGGTCCCACCTTAGAATCACCACACACACCAAGCGAGCGTTGCTACATTCCTTCGGTTGAGAAATTCTATGCATTCGTGGTTGAAATGCTCAAGAACATTCCGGCAAAGAACTGAAAACTAAGAACTAAAAACTAAATATTTGGCACTAAAGAAACATAAAAACTTGAAGCTCTATTACTCCATCAGCGAGGTGGCTACGATGATAGGTGTAAACGAGACGACCCTCCGTTTCTGGGAGAAGGAATTCCCTGAGATCAACCCCCAGAAAGCGGGTCGTGGCATTCGCCAATACTCTCATGAAGACATTGAGGTGGTACGCAAAGTGCATCATCTGCTGAAAGAGAAAGGCATGACAATTGATGGTGCCCGTCAGACTCTGAAACAGACGGGGAAAGGTGGTGATGTGCGTTTAGACGTGCTTAAACGGCTGAAATTTATCCGTGAAGAGCTTCAGGAACTCAGCAAAGCGATGTCGGATTTTGAAGCATAATACAAACGAGATTCAAACAATTTAAACATTTTCATTTTTATTCTCACAAAAAGATGTATTCAAAAGAGAAAATCAACAGTGCAGTAAAGCACCTGCTCGAACAATGCGTCAATCAGATGCACACACTCTATCAGGAAGAGGAAATCACGGATTTCTACATCCATGTTGATCCCGGCTCTGGTGAAATGCGGATTGTTGACGACAACGACACGTTGCTTTCCCGAGAGGCTATCCCTTCGGATTTGCAGTCCGACGAGGAGAATGATGCTCCCGAGGGGCTGCTTGCTGATTTTCGGCAGTCGCTGAAGGAGGAACTTCAACGGCTGAACACCGCCAAGGCTTTCGACGATGTCAATGTGTTCCACCCCTTCTCATTCTTGCTTGAGACAGCCGACGACATTGAAGATCTTCTGATTGTGGATGATGCTAACTACATCATTGGTGATGAACTTCTGAAAGGTCTTGACGACGACCTTGACTCATTTATCGACAACTTGATGAAAAATTAAAGAATTTACGATTAAATTATTTACGATTTATTTAGCTATTTGGATAGTTAATAATCTAAGAAGACGAGAAGACAGTTATTACATCTGATGAAGGACACAATTAAAGTAGATTCAAACAAACTATTAAAAACTTCATTAAGCAAATAAATCTTATACACTAAGTTACTACACTTTCCACTATTCACTTTTCACTATTCACAAAAATACCATGTTATTCAGATTTTCCATAGAATACCGCACACACTGGGGTGAGGACATCCGCCTTCAGGCAAACGGAAAAGAATATCAGATGAACACGCTAGACGGCATCATCTGGACCTGTGACCTCGAACTGTCAATAAAACCCGGTATTTTCACCTATAACTACGCAATGTACCGTAACGGTCAGTTTGTGTGGCGCGAATGGGAGATTGGCTCCCACAGTATTTACATACCAGCAGAGTCGAAGAGCAAAAAAAAGCCTTCGGTTCCCCAAACATTCTTCGTTGAAGACAGCTGGCGTCCGATACCCGATAATCTTCCGCTTTATTCCTGCGCCTACACCGACGTTGTGGCAAGTCATGAACATAAAACCCTCGCCAGCCTCACCTATTTCCCGACGACTCTTCAGCTGCGTATCACCGAACCGCGTCTGCGGAAAGGCCAGCAGCTAGGAATCTGCGGCAACACCCCACTCTTAGGGAACTGGGAGAAAGCCGTTCCTATGGAGCTGACCGGCCTGCAGGAATGGTCGCTGAACATCGACACCGACAAGTTGTTCCATCCTTTGGAATATAAATATGTAATTATAGACGAGTCTGGTGAAATCATCTCGTGGGAAGAGGGTGCCAACCGTTATATCGACAAAATACTTATCAACGGTAATTACCAGACTTGGGTGAAAACAGACAGAGCGCCACGTTTCAATATCTCCAACTGGAAATGTTCCGGCGTGGTGATTCCCGTGTTCTCACTCCGTACTGAACGCAGCTATGGTGTCGGTGACTTTGCAGACCTGAAGGAGATGATCAGCTGGGCATCCAGCGTGGGTATGCATGTGGTTCAGATTCTTCCAATCAACGACACGATGATGTCGGGTAAATGGCAGGACTCCTATCCTTATAACTCCATCTCGATTTATGCGTTCCATCCGCTTTACGCCGATCTTAACTCCCTGCCAGTGCTTCACGACAGCCTGAAGATGGAGACGTTCAAAATCCGTCAGCAGGAGCTGAACCGTGCTCCGATGATGGACTATGAGGCATCCATTGCCATCAAGATGGAATATTTCCGGCTGGCATACGAGCAGGAATGGGAATCGACATCAGCAAGCGATGACTACAAAAAGTTCTTTGAGGCAAACAAAAGCTGGCTGGTGCCCTATGCCGCTTTCAGTTACCTTCGTGACACCTATGGCACCCCTGATTTCCATACATGGCCGAAACACAGCAGCTTCAACAAAGGCAACGTGAGCAAGTTATGCTCTCCTCAGAGCAAAAGCTATGCTGGTGTGGCACTCTACTATTATATCCAGTACCAGCTGCACCTTCAGCTAACCGACGTACATGAGCACGCCAAAGCCTGCGGCGTGATTATCAAGGGTGACATCCCCATCGGTATCAGCCGTACCAGCGTGGAAGCCTGGAGCGAGCCCCATTACTTCAACATGGACGCTCAAGCGGGTGCACCACCAGATGCTTTCTCCACAAACGGTCAGAACTGGGGTTTCCCCACCTACAACTGGGATGAGATGGCCTCTGACGGCTATTCATGGTGGAAACGCCGTTTCACAAAGATGTCAGAATATTTCGATGCCTACCGCATCGACCATGTGCTCGGGTTCTTCCGCATCTGGGAGATACCTTCACATTCCGTCCACGGTCTTCTCGGTCATTTCTCCCCTTCCCTCCCGCTGAGCCAGAGCGAAATCGAGTCCTACGGCGTGCATTTCAACCGCAAGCTGATGACCCAGCCGTTCATCAACGATGACATCCTCTATCAGATGTTCGGTTACCGCACCGACATGGTGAAGATGTTATACCTCGACAATGCCGGCAATATGGGCGGTGACAACGCCTTCAACACCTTCGGCGGAGTGAACGGTCTTTATAAGCTGAAGCCAGAATATGACACCCAGCGCAAGGTGGAGGCAGCGTTTGCCGGTAAGGAAGACGAAGACTCCATCTCACTCCGTGACGGACTGTACGCCCTTATTAGCAACGTGCTGTTCGTCATCGACCCCGACAATCCCCACGGCTACCACCCCCGCATCAGCGCCACTCAGGACTGGGTATTCAAATATTTGCCTGACAGCGACAAATATGCATTCGAGAAGCTTTATGAAGACTATTTCTACCGCCGTCATAACGACTTCTGGTATCATGAGGCTATGAAGAAACTGCCTATGCTCACCCAGTGCACAAGAATGCTTGTATGCGCCGAGGACTTAGGCATGGTTCCTGCCTGTGTGCCGACCTTAATGGATAACCTGCGTATTCTGAGCTTGGAGATTCAGAGCATGCCGAAAGCTTTTGGAGTGGAGTTCGGAAAATTGAGCGATAATCCCTACTTATCGGTTGCCACCATTTCCACCCACGATATGAGCACGCTCCGTCAGTGGTGGGAGGAAGACCCTGAGCGCAGCCAACGCTACTACAACAACTCATTAGACATTGACGGTACGGCTCCTGCCACCCTACCAGGCTGGCTTGCAGAGAAAATCGTAAGCCGTCATCTCTACAGTCCGTCGATGCTCTGTTTGCTATCGCTTCAGGACTGGCTTGCCATTGACGAAGAGGTAAGAAATCCTGATGCCAACGGCGAACGAATTAATATCCCTTCGAATCCGCGTCACTACTGGCGTTGGCGTATGCATTTGCCAGTTAGTGCACTTGCCGACAACACTAGTCTGAGCGAACATATCCACGAATTGATTGAACATTCTGGAAGAGTTTAGAAAATGAAGTTTTTTTTAGTGAAAAGTGGAAAGTGTATTTACTGAAGACTATAAACTATAAACTATAGACTATAAACTAAAATAAGGCAAATGGCAAGAAGCAAAAAGCAAGAGGCACTGAGATTCCTTATGGTATTTTTGATTACCATAGGAGTCTTGGCTTCTCTGCGCCATTTGTTCAACTTGTTTGTTCCCCCTTACGAAAACGGCAAGCCAAAGGATGAGAAAGCTGATTCCCTGAAGATATTAATGGCTGAAACACCAGTCAGTGAAGCTGATTTTTCCTGCGAAGAACCGCAAGTCCTTGCTCCAAATGCTGTCAAGCAGAAAGAATCAAAAATGCAGATTGTAGAAAAAGACACGACAGAGTCAGCAGATGAAGAAAATGACTCACTGATATTAGCCTTGGAGGATTCGCTCCGCCAAGACAGCATCAACCGCCGCAACACGGCGTTGTTCCGCCAAAGCGGCAAAATATGGGACTACGACGAATGTCTGCCCGACACGCAGGACCAACATATCATCAGTGCGATGGAACATGGAATTCAGCCTGTCGCTACCCACCGTGCTGTATTGTGGAAAGCCCGCAGACATCAGCTGGTAAGCATCAGCGGTTCACCCTTTTTCGTGGTAGAAAAGATGAATTATTCTATGCCATATCTGGTTCCAAAAGCCAAAGACTTACTGACTACAATCTCCTTGAATTTCCTTGACTCGCTACGTTCGAAAGGCCAGAAGCCTTATCTACCAATAGTGACCTCTGCTCTTCGGTCCACTCTTGATGTGAAAAAACTGACCCGCAACAACCGTAATGCCACAGAGAACTCATGCCACAGCTACGGCACAACCTTCGACATCACCTACAGCCGCTACATGCCACTCACCGGCATTCCAACACCTGTAGATAGTGCCGAATGGAAGCGGAGCGAACTGAAACTCACGCTCGCCGAGGTTCTCTTCGATTTACGAAACGAAGGAAAATGCTATGTGAAGCATGAACACCGACAGCCTTGTTTTCACATTACAGTAAGATAGAAAATGATTTATAAGTGGAAAGTGAAAAGAAAATAGTGAAAAGCATATTCCATTAGGACTATTTTAAGTACCTGAAAAACAGGATGGAATAAAATTACCATAAACATGATTATCGTGTTTATGGTAATTTTATTTATGATTATCCTCTCAAAATAAAGATTCAGGAATTATTACCAGCCATGATATTGATTACCGCCACTACATCTGAGATATCCACTTTGTCGTCATCATTCACATTCGCATTCTGCCAAGAGGCAGTGCCAGCCATCTGATTGATAATCGCCACAACATCGGATATATTGACGCTGCCATCGAGGTTCACATCGCCCAGCAGACCAGAACCATGTATCGGCGGGTTATCGCCCAAACGGAACAACCTGACTCCATGACTGGGCACAATGGTGGTAATTGAGCCCATTGATGTTCCCAAATCCTTACCAGCCCAGATATCATGCACAGGCACTGCTTCCGTTGAGCTATAGCCCAACTGTGTGAGGTCGAACGTGAACGGTGTTTTTTTAGTCACATAGAATAGAAATTCAATAGTGGTTCCGCTGGAAGAGGGGTTGTCATTGTCGCAGCTGGAATCGTAGCCGCAAAGTGCATGGAACTTCTTATAATTATGCCCTTCCGGCAAGTCGTAAATCAGTGTACACTGGGCGTTCAGTCCCAATCCTGTAGCATAGCTTCTGCCATCCACCCTCAGTGTTCCTCCCTCCACATTCTTGTTTACCTGCAACGTTCCCCACTCTGACTGATACGATGAGGCAGTGAGCTTGGTAAGTGATGTCTCATTTCCATCCTCATCGATAAGTACGGGATTGACAAGGTCAGCACGGTCATAATTGAAACCGTCACCACAGTTGCTCACCACGATTTTAAGCTGCTCTGCATCCGTCACGTCAGCCTCAAGTGCCACCGACCTGGTTCCCTTCCTGCTGATAAGTCCCGACCTTGCCACCGAATTATCCTGCTCAGAGGTAATCGGATTCTGACAGAACACCATAAAACGTATACTCGTTGTGGCGTTAGGCTGGTTGATACCCGAGTCGTCGGCAGCTGCCATAGCTTTGAACCGCACCACATCCATGTCATCCGGAATCTGGAAAAAAATGGCAGCATTTGCATCGGCAGAGAATCCCCGGTCGTAGCTCACCCCCATCACTTTCATCTTTCCCCCATTGTCCACGTCCTTGTTCTCGTAGATACGGTT
>JAEEOB010000105.1 GCA_016284045.1 Bacteroidaceae bacterium | reverse complement strand
TGCACATTATTAGGTGATGAAATGAACATAAGTAAGTC
This sequence comes from Bacteroidaceae bacterium, assembly GCA_016284045.1. Classification (GTDB taxonomy): domain Bacteria; phylum Bacteroidota; class Bacteroidia; order Bacteroidales; family Bacteroidaceae; genus UBA3839. Next base: position 26,335 of record JAEEOB010000105.1, on the reverse strand, counting down.
GATTGATATATATCTTTGGCCTTTGGTGGCAGTTCTGATTTATTTCGTCTGTCAGGTTTTTGGTCAATTGGTTGTTCCGACGATATTGGTGTTCTCTTCAGATTCCACCGACGAGGTGATGCGTCTCGGGAATGTAGCGGCTTGGGCTCAGCTCCTGTCAGCAGTGGTGATAGTTGGTGCTATGTTGCTTGTTCGAGGATTCCGGTTGCGTCGCTCTTTTCGTCTCCCTCATGTCGGCATTGCCTATCTGTCTGTCGCCTTCCTCGCCGTGCTTTTCGCTCTGTTTGGCGGCACTTTGCTTAACGACCTGCTTGAAAGTCAGTTTGGCATCAAGCTTCCTCCAGAATATGAGCAGCTGTTCAAAGACATGATGAGCACTCCTGTCGGGATAATCGCCACCTGTGTGGTTGTACCGCTGTGTGAGGAGGTGGTGTTTCGTGCCGGTATCATGAATCCGCTGTTGACGCACAATGTCAATCCCTGGATTCCTATCAGTCTTTCGGCTGTGCTGTTCGGTGTGTTCCATGGGAATGTTGTGCAGATGTCATACGCCATCCCTGCAGGTTTAGTTTTCGCGGTGGTCTATTATCTCAGCGGAAGTCTTTTTGTTCCTGTGTTGTGTCACATCTTGAACAACACGGTAATGGTAGTGCTGATGTTGCAGGTGCCGGAGGTGGAGAATTTTCATTTCACTGACGTGTTTGGAACAGGTCTGTCGATTGTTTTGCTGATATTATGTGCTCTTGTGTCCGCCTTAATGCTGTGCAGGCTATGGAGTCGTTTAGGATGTTCAGCTGGAGAACGTTTTGCTGGTTAAAAAGGGAGTTAAAGCATGGAGTTAAAATGAAAGTTAAAGACTTTTGTAAAAAAGGACAATAGTATAAAATAATTATAGTTATGAAATTGAAAGACAAATTTTTGTTAAGTATAGCATTTGTCGCTTGTTTGCTAATGCTTTCATGCGGTTGCAAGTCTGATCCAAAGGCAGAGGTTCCTCAAGAGCAGGAAGAACAGCCTAATGCTTTTTCTGCCGAAGCTTTAGCTGACTTGGTAGAGTATGAGCGGCAAAAAGAAGGGGAGGGTACTGAATACAATCCTTGGCAGAGTTATGGTTTGAAGGAAATGGTGGATTTTGACGATGCCGATGATTCCGATTTTGAGTATCAGGATGAGGATGGTGCTGAAGTTGAAGAAACTGAAGGAGAAATACCCGATGGTGATGAGAATTATGTGGGTGACCCTCTGATTTATTATTTAGGTTATCATGTTGATTTCAACTCTTCTAAGACCGACATGAGCGCATTCAGCAAACAAGAGGACGATGGTGTTGGGGTGATAGACCGTTTCGATGACAAGGGCTCCCGCATAGATATCCTGGTTTATGACAAGAAACTTTATGACGATTTCGTGCAGAAGAGCAAGGACCAGGTGAGATACACCAAGGTTGACGACAGTACCTACGTTTCGAAAGACAGTGTCGGACGTGATGTGAACATCTGCTTTGCAGGTGCTGCTCATGGCGGTTATCAGATAAGTATTCTTACAAAGTGATATTATTAGTTGTTAGTTTTTAGTTATTAATTTTTTTTGTTCTTGGTTGTCTTTTTTACGGAACTGGCAATTTTGTGACAGGCAAAATCTTAATTATAAATATTAAAAATCAATGAATTCAGACCCATTACCTGCGGATCCTTTATTGTTATTCATGGATATGGGATACAAAGGTGGTAGTACAACATTATTAATATTATATATAGTTCTGGCGATAATCATATCGTCGATATGTTCACTATTGGAAGCCACGCTCCTCTCCACCCCAATGAACTACATCAACTCATTGGAACAGCAGGGAGTAAAAGGTGCAGCGCGGCTGAAGTCTTTGAAGACCGACATCGATAAGTCGATCAGTTCCATCCTTGTGGTGAATACGATAGCTAACACAGTTGGTGCTTCGCTTGTGGGCGCACAGGCAGCCACTTTGTTTAATTCCACTGGTGTTGGTGTGATTTCTGGTGTGTTCACATTCTTGATACTGATGTTCAGTGAGATTATTCCCAAGACTTTAGGTTCTTCTTATTGGCGCAAGCTCGCTGTTCCTGCTTCGGGCTTGATTAAAGGCATGGTGGTTTTGACCTATCCTGTAGTGTGGCCGTTGCGGAAGTTCACCCACCGGCTGTCGGATAAGTCTAATCCATCTGCAGTCAGCTTGGAGGAGGTGTCTGCCATGGTGACGACTGGTGCTGAGGAAGGTGTTTTGGAGAAGGAGCAGAACAAGATGATTCAGAATTTGCTTCGTCTGGACGATGTGACCGCCCATGAGATCATGACTCCCTCCAGCGTTGTGACGATGGCAGAGGAAAACATGAATATCAAGGAATTCTATGAGTCAGAGGAGTTTGGCAAGTTCTCCCGCATTCCTATATACAATGAGGACAACGATGACTATGTGACTGGCTATGTTCTGAAACAGGAAATACTTGAACGGTTGGCAGAGGATAAATTTGACATCACGTTGAAGGATCTCCGTCGTCCGGTGCTAACCTTCTCCGAGGATGAGTCGGTTTCGAATATCTGGGAAAAGCTGTTGGAGCGCAAGGAGCATATCAGTGTGATTATCGATGAATACGGGTCGATGCGCGGCATCGTCACGATGGAGGACGTGATAGAGACAATGCTCGGTTTCGAGATCGTGGATGAGAAAGACGAGGTGGTTGATATGCAGGAGCTTGCAAAGCAGCAGTGGGAGAAAGTTCAGCATGACATGGCTGCAAACGGAGAACTTTGATATGAAAATCAACCGTACAACTTTAGCCAATGGGCTTCGAGTCGTTCATCAGGAAGACCGCACCACTCAGATGGTGGCAGTCAATACGCTTTATCTTGTGGGATCCCGCAACGAGTCGCCCGACCACACTGGTTTTGCACATCTCTTCGAGCATCTGATGTTCGGAGGCTCTGTGAATGTTCCAGATTACGATAAGGAACTGCAGTCTGCTTGTGGCGAGAACAACGCCTACACCGATGTGGATTTCACCAATTACTACGTGACCATACCATCTCAGAATGTGGAAACCGCATTCTGGCTTGAGAGCGACCGTATGCTTTCGCTGGCATTCACCCCTCAGTCGCTTGAGGTCCAGCGCAAGGTGGTTATGGAGGAGTTTAAGCAGAATTACATCAATCAGCCTTACGGCGACCTCTCCCATCTTCTCTTTTCTGCCATATATAAAGTTCACCCTTACCGTTGGCCTACCATTGGCTTAAAACTTAGCCATATATCTGATGCTACGATGGCTGATGTCAAAGACTTTTTCCATCGTTTCTACCGTCCTGACAACGCCATCATATCAGTGGTGGGTAATATCTCATGGACGCGCACGAAACAGCTGATTGATAAATGGTATGGCGATATCCGTCCGGATGCTTTGGGAACAATGTCTTTTAATGTAATACCCTATGAGCCACCCCAGGAGCGTCAACGCCGCCGGACAGTGAGGCGTAAGGTTCCGAACAGCGTGATTATCATTGCGTTCCGTATTCCTGAGGTGACGAGTTCTGAATTTCGTATATGCGACATGCTGAGCGACGTGATGGCAAATGGGAAGTCAAGCCGGTTCTACCGTCATCTGGTTGAGGACCGCAAGCTGTTTCTGTCGGTTGATGCCTCTGTGACAGGTCGGATTGATGGTGGTCTGCTGCTTGTGGAGGGGATACTCCCTGAAGGATCTGATGTGGATGTGTGTGAGCAGGCGATTTGGGAAGAACTGCGTCCTTTACTTGCTGATTTACCAGACGAGCGAGAGTTGGAGAAATTGAAAAACAAATTTGAGTCGAACCACTACCTTCAGGGCTCTAACTATCTTCAGCGAGCACAGAATCTTGCCCACTACGAAGCTTACGGCGATGCATGCCTGATTGACCGCGAGGTGGAGCACTATTGTGCCATCACCGCCAGTCAGCTCCGTGATGCCGCCCGCAAATATCTGACCAGGAAAAATTCCACTGTGCTACGGTATCTGGCTGTTTAGTTCGGTTGGTGGAGATTTTGGCTTCTATTATTTTTTGTTCGCTGCATTAGCGAGGAAAACTATTGCAAATATGTCATTTTTTTACGCAATCAGTTCTTTGTTTGCATAAAAAATAGTAACTTTGCGTGTTATTTGGAATTGTCCTCCAAATTAACGCTTTTTTGACCTAAAAAACTAACGAAATCAAGTTTCTGACCAACTGATGACACCTGATGATTAGGGATTATAGCCGCTTCCTGAGAGGGGAAGCTGCTATGATTCCTATAACGTATAATTAATAATTTAACTAAGAAATTATCCTAAAACAACAAACATTCAAATAATGAAACGATTTTCATTCGCTTTGGCGATAGTGGCGTTATGTTGCCTGACAGCTAACGCACAGCGGAAAACCGATGCGCTCGACCGCGGCTTGGTGGCCATCCCCGACGGCAACACTGAAGGCAGCACCTCGAATATGGTGACATGGCGCCGTCTGGCAGATGAGTATTTCGGTGTGACTTATAACCTCTACAAAGACGGTTCACTCCTTGCGGAAGGACTGACAACCACTTGCTATTCCGACAGCAAAAACGCTCTGGCGTCAACACAGTATCAGGTGGCTGCCGTTGTGAATGGTATAGAGCAATCACAATCACTTAGTTCTGTCGTGACCCCATGGACTCAGTATGTTTATAAACTGAACATCCGCTGCGTCACTGGCTACATCGACTTGAATTTGAGTACGATCACCGACGGAAGCGGCAATGACATCACGAGCCATTACCTGCCTAACGATGCTGAGTTTGCCGACCTCGACGGCGACGGGCAGTTGGAGATGATTATCAAACGTCTGAACACCGTTGATTCTGGAAGCAATTTTGCGTACGACACACAGGAGCACGACCGTATTGATGCCTATGACATTAACTGGCAGACCGGCCAGACCACCCTCCTGTGGTGGATTGATGTCGGTCCGAACATGGTCAGCGGCGGCAGCCATGAGCTGAACATCATCGCCTACGACTGGGACGAGGACGGAAAGGCAGAGGTTGTTCTTCGCGGTGCTGACGACATGATGGTTTGTTGGGCAAGAGGTGGCAGCCGCACTCCCTATCCACAGCGTATCGGCACGAAAGGGGTGAACACCCGTAATTCCGTTACCCACACCGCCAACATGACCTATACAAACACTGGTGCTGAGTATCTGATCTATATGAACGGTGACACAGGGCAACCCTACTGGGTTATTGACTATCCTCTGGCAAGGGGAAATGCAAATGATTGGGGCGACAGCTATGGTCACCGCTCCAGCAAGTATTTCTTCGGTGCACCGGTGCTCGACGGCCGCAAGGCGAGCCTCTTCCTTGCCCGTGGCATCTATACCCGTCATAAGATGATAGCCTACGACATCAATCCTTCCACCCATGAGCTCACCCAGCGCTGGTATTGGGAAAACAACGGTGGCCAGAGCGACCCCTGGTATGGCAACGGCAACCACAATTACTGCATCGCCGACGTGGATGAGGATGGACGTGACGAAATAGTTTATGGTTCGATGGTGATAGACGATAACGGCAAAGGGCTTTCGACGACCGGTCTGGGCCACGGCGATGCGCTTCACTGCTCCGACTTCGACCCCTACCGTAAAGGCCTTGAGATATTTGCATGCAACGAGGATGAGCCATGCATGAACTACCGCAACGCCACCACCAGCCAGTTCTATGTGCGCCGCACCAGCTCCAGTGACGACGGACGCGCGCTCTGCGCCAACTTCTCCAATGCCTATCCCGGCGCGACGGGACGTTCCACTCAGACGGGAATGATCAGCTGCGTGGCTGACAAGGATATCCCTGACTATGCCGGCGATAATTTCATCGCCTGGAGTGACCTCAACTTCCGAATATACTGGGACGGTGACCTCTGTTCAGAAATACTCAACTCGCCAGGTACAGAGAAAGAGGCAAAGGTGGAAAAGCCGGGAACCGGCCGTCTGTTCACTTCTTCCGACACCAACATGAACAACTGGACGAAGAACCATCCATGTTTCCAAGGTGACCTGATAGGCGACTGGCGCGAGGAGATCGTGCTGCGCCATGGCACCGGTGTGCGGATCTACACTTCCGGTATGTTCACTGGCTACAGTATGCCCTCTCTCTGGCTTGACCACGAGTACCGTCAGGCGATGGTATGGCAGATGCATGCTTACAACCAGCCGCCTCACCTCAGCTATTTCCTCGGTGAGCTTGAAGGCTTCGATGTGGCGCCTCCGCCTTACACTATGCAGAACCGCACGGAAATCGGCAACGGTGGAACAATCAACTCTTTGCATAATGGTAAGCAGCTGATTATGGCGGCTACAGGTAATATATCTGTCTCCGTCAACAACGGTGCCGCTCCAGCTCTGCTTGTTGATAACGCGCCGACCTGGGTTCAGGGAAATAACGGCGGTACCATCGCCACAACGACCTACACCCACACACTCACCGGCGGCGCTTTCACCGGCGGTATGCACCTCGTGAAGCAGGGTGACGGCATTCTTAAGATGTCGAACACCAACCATACCTACACAGGACGTACGGAGATCTGGGCAGGAAGGCTGGAATTCGACGGCACACTGGCAAGCAGCCCCGTATGGATGAACCGCTTCACCACCCTGAAATCAGAAGGCGGTCAGTTCTTGGGCGGCATCGAGTCGCTTTATGCTTCCACCATTATCCCAGGTGGTGACAACAAACGTGGCGACATCACAACCACAACGCTGACACTCAACTACGGTGCAAGGCTGAAAATCGATGTCTTCGGCAATTCCATACAGGCTGACCATGTGAATATGGAGTCGCTCGTGCTCAACACGAAGTCAGGCGGCAACTGGGAGACATTCGGTCCTCAGTATCTCAAGCCCGTGATTGAATTCGTGCCTCAGGGCAGCCTCGCCGACGGCATGTATCTTTTGGGGCAGCTGACCAACGAGGCTGACTTCAGTAATGTCATCATTGAGGGGCTTAACGATTACACCTACTCAATTGTTCAGCGTGAAGGTAACTGGTACCTGAAAATTGGCACAGTGGAGTGCACAGAGCCAGTTATCGCCCGCACCTCATGGAACGAGACTGACCTAAACGTGTATTACCCCACAGTCAGCATCACCGCAGATCCGTTCACCTTTAAAGGAAACACGGTGACACCGACTCTCTCAGCCGTGTTCACCGCGCTAAATGGAAACACACACGAATTGGATGGAATGATTTATTCAAATAATTATGAAAATGTAAGTGAAATTTCTGGTTGGACATCTTTATCTACTGGTTATATTTCATTGGGAGAGGATGATGACCATAGTAAATGTTTTAAATTTACCAATTCGGGCAGCACAAGATACGCATATACTGTAATAAATGATGCTGATGTATCTTCATGTGAAAGGTATATTATTCAATTTGATTTAGCTTTGACACCAACTTCAAACTACGAAGAGCAGATAGAATTTTGTGTCATGAGTAAGGGTGGTAGTCTTCCTGGTAATTGGACAGGTTGGGATCATTATTCAGTAAAGAATAATCAATCAAACTATCTGTTCGAGATAGTGAATGAACAGGCCAAATCATCGACTACTTATACTTTGAACAATGGAACAGAGACGACATCCATATCTTCGGGAGTATGGTACACTTATACATTAGAAGTTGATAGAACTAATAATACGGTGACTTATTATATTTCTAATGGAAAGTCTGGTGTGTTTACATTACCAGATGGTACAAGCAATGAATTTAATGGTTTCTATTTTGTCTCACCCAGAAACAACTCGATTATAAAACTTGATAATATAATTGTTAGGGAAGCCACCAGCCTCACTTCCTACACTTTCACTGAGCCGGGCACGCTGACAGTGACAGCAAGTTACGATGGCTGTATTCCGAAATCAACATCTTATACGTCGGAAATCGGTGCGAAGGTAGGTTCGTTGGGCTACAGCACATTCAACTTCCAGCTTGCATCCCTCGATTTCTCCAAGAGCGGAATAGAACTTTACAAGGTTAAGGCCGATAATGATTTGAAGAGTGTGACGACGACGAAGGTGAATGACGGCATTCTTCCTCAAGGAACAGCTGCGCTGCTTAAAGGCACAGCTGGAGAGATTTACGCTTCCGACATCGTCTCTTCTGCCTCTGAGTGGAGCGACAACGACCTCATTCCAACCACAGGAACCGTTTATGGAAACGGTAGCATTTACGTGCTCAACACAGGCTCATCGGGCGTGGGCTTCTATCGCTTGCTTGATGACGGTACTGTGACCGTAGGCCGTGGTTATCTTAATCTTCAGGGATCGAGCGTTAAAGTCCTGCCGTTTGAGGATGACGACACGCCGACCGGCATTATCGCTATTGATGCCGCCGACATTGCCAAGACTGTAATCTACGATCTGTCCGGCCGCCGTGTGAGCAAGCCAAGCCGTGGTATTTATATTGTGAACGGCAAGAAAGTGTTGATTAAATGAAAAATGAAGAAATGCATTTCATTAATGATTCAGCAGTTATGAAAAGACAATATATCAAGCCAGCTACAATCAGCCACAACGCATTGGGCAGTCTGCTTTTGGAGCAACTTCCCATAAGCAACGAAGGTGTGAACCACGGAGAGGCGCGCGAGCGCAACGATGCATACGATGAGGAGGAAGAGGTACAGGAGTTCCTTGAAGCGATAGCAGCAGAAAAGCAGACTCCACTATGGTAGTTTTATCCTGTCCATCCACATAAAAAAGAAAGAGCCGTCATCCGATACGGCTCTTTTTTTAATAGGGAGTGAAATGGGTGAAAAAAGGAAGTAAAACTGGACGAATGATTCCAACTTGCTTTGAAGAATACCAAATACTCTTGAATTACTTGATTTTTTTGAGGAAGTCGATTTCGACGATTCTCAGTTCGCCTTTCACTTTCTCGCTTCCTGGGGTTTTGTAGAGGTCGAGCTCTGTGGCAGGTCCTCCCGCCAGCTCGGTGACTTGTCCGAAGGCATCCTTGTCGGTTGCAGATCCTGTCTGCCGGATGGTGTATTGCTTCGCTTTCACAGGGTTGTCGATGAAGATGGAGATATAACCGAGCGACTTATCGGTGTTTCCTTTCCAGACAATCTGGTTGTCAGCCAACACCTCGATAGGGTAGGAGCGCTGACGCCAACCAGTCAGTTTCATGCTGATTTCCTCGACAGCTACGGGTTCCTCCAGCTCGTAGGTGATCCATGCAGTTGACAGTTTCCCGTCGTTTCGCCATTCGGAGAGTTCGTTGTCGTCGAAGCTGTTTTTCGTTTCCGCCTCGTGGGCTCCTGCTTTTGCTGCGATGATGGCAATGGTGCGTTTTTTCTCGGTAAACGACGGTGTGGATGGTGTCTGCCCGCGGTCGAGCACTCCTTTCAGATGTTCTGATGCGATATAGGCAGACATGCCGTCGTCAATCTTCTCCATGTCGGCATGCGACTGCCATTCAATGATAGTATCTTCCATTCCTTTTGCATTGGCTTTCAGCCGAATGGTTCCAGGGGTAGTTGTGGACCGTATGATCACCCTTCCGATGCCAGCCTCCACGGGCAGGCTTCTGTCAAGGATGTAGTTGTCGCCGTCGGGACTTTTCCCGATTCCTCCGCGCCATTCACCCTCGCCTTCTAGGGTCCAGTTGATGATTCGGTTATCGAGCGGGCAGCGTTGTCCGTCCTTGTCGACAATCTCCACCTGAACGATGGCGAGGTCAGCTCCGTCTGCACGCATGCCTCCGTCGGGGTTCTGCATAAGCGTGAGCTTGATCTGTTCGGCTTTGCCTGCGGTGACATGGTGTGCCTCAGATTCAACCGTGGTGCCGTCAGCCGCATAGCCGACCGCCTTGACTTCTCCTGGCTGATAACTCACTTTCTTGAATGTGTGGAGGAATGTGTATTCTGGCTTGTCGGACTTTCCTAACGACTTTCCGTTGACGAAAAGCTCAACCACCGGTGATGTGGAGACCACATAAACGTCCTTCACCACTCCCGACGGATAATTCCAGTGGCCGATGATGTGTGTGTCAGAGTGCTCCACATCGACCCATGAGTTCCACATCACCTGATGGGCATAGAACGCGTCCTTCTCAATTCGCATGGCATCGACCACACCACTGGTGCGGTAGTTCATCTCTGAGCGTCCGTGGGTGTTGGTGTCGGAGAAGATGATTTTCACGCCTCCGCTGCTCACTCTCTTTCCCATTCCTGGTCTTACCACATAGTAATCGTGCCAACGCCGAATCTGCTCAATGGTGAGTTGGTCCTGATTTTGGTTGTAGATGTCGGCCGGGGCATTGCGGTAGTAGGGACCTGCGCCCTGCTTGTGGTAAGGATAGGAGTAATCATCCCAGTACATACGGTATCCCTCGTCGCGGCAATATTCCATCGCCCACATCGGGTGCTTTCCCGATTTGTTGATATAGAGCATCTCACCTCCGTATTCCGACTCGTTGATGTCGAGCATCTCGCGTGAGCCGGTGGCACGTCCGCCGTGTGGGTCATACTGGTTGCGTATGGCTATGAGTTCTTTGATATGGTCGCGGGAGATACTCTCATTTCCACCCTCATAAAACAGAATCGACGGGTTGTTGCGGTTGTAGATGATGGCATCGCGCATAAGCTCGGTGCGTTGGGTCCAGTGTCTGCCGGTCACGTCTTTCTCTGCGTCGCCCGCCGGCATTGCCTGGATAAGTCCCACACGGTCGCACGACTCCACATCCTGCTTGCTTGGCGTGACGTGCATCCATCTGACGGTGTTGCCTCCCGACTTCACCATCAGGTCGTTTGTGTAGTCCGACAGCCATGCCGGCACGTCGATACCCACTGCCGGCCATTCATTCGACGTCCGTTGGGCGTAGCCGTGAACCATGAAGCAGCGGTCGTTCAGCCATATTTTCCCTTCTCCGAACTTGGTCTTGCGGAATCCTGTGATGGTGGAGACTACGTCTTTGTCGGCAGAGCCTTTGACAAGCAGCGTGGTTCTGACTGTGTATAGATAGCCGTATCCCCAGGACCAGAAATGCACGTCACTCAGCCTCTTGGATGCTTTCAGTATAGCTGTCTGTCCGGCGGGGATGGCCTGCGGTTTACCTTTGAACAGTGCAACCTGTTCGCCGTTCCGGTCAAGCACCTCCACTTGCAGGGTGACAGTTTTCTTCTGCTCCGAGGCGTTGCAGACCTGCGATTCAATATTGGCTGTCACCTCTCTTCCTGGGATGTCGTAATCAGAGCCATAAACATAGACGCCGGTGGTTCCGAGGTTGGAATAAAGGGGGAGCGTCTGATATACGTCTCCAGTGACATGGAGGATGACATTCTTGGGCAGTCCGCCCATGTTCATGTTGAAATTCTTGTTGTTCCACTGGAAGCTGGTGGGTGCCAGGCGGTTATTCGGCAGGTTGTTGCCGTCTTTCGTCTCGCCTATTTTTTCCGCCATGAGCGGTGTTCCGTCGGCGTTCCGCTCCTTGTATGCCCAGTCGTTGTCGGTGAGCACCTCTAGCCGGTTTTCCGCTCCAGCGATAATAAAAGGGGTGAGTTCGAATCCGAAGGCCATCACACCGTTCTGGTGCAGTCCCAGACGATGACCGTTGAGCCAGACCTCCGCGCTTTGCCTTGCACCCTCAAACTCGATGAACACATGCCGTCCTTCCCATTCCTTCGGAACGGTGAACAGCTTGGTGTAGCGGCAGGTGTCGTCGGGCAGCTGTGCGATATTCACCCTGTATGCCCAATCCTCATTCCATGCATGGGGCAGAGTGACGTTTTTTGTCTGGTTGGGGTACTGTATGGCTTCGGCAGGGTAATGGATTTGCCAGTTGCCGTTAAAATTGATTTTCTGTCGCTGCGCCTGTGCGGAAAATGCAGCGGCAATTAGCAGCATTGTGGTTATCAGCTTGTGCATGGTGGATGGGGTTTTGTTTGGCCGTGCTCCGCCAGCCTTTTGTGCGGCAGACGACTGCCGCTTACAGGAAAGCGGACGGGGAGTTTTTAAAAAACCGGGAGTTGTCTTTGATGACCGTTGAGGGCACATCCGACAACTCCCAGCCACTACTTAACTAAAACGAATCTTATTTGAAACGAATTTATCTGATGATTTTCACTCCGTCGATGATGAAGATGCCATGTCCGTTGATGCTGTTGAGCCTTCGTCCCGACATGTCGTATATTGTGTGGCTTTTCGGGTCGGCATTGATTTCGCTGATGGCGGTCGCATTCGGGTCAGGGATGATTTTGATGATACCGGCTGATTCGAGTTCGCTGGTGTCCCAGATGAATCCGGCTTTCGGCACCTCCGGCATGATTGTGGGCTCTCCGTTGATGGTGATTTTCCCGTTGCCCGTGAAGATTTGCAGCACAGCGTCATCCACATAGTCGTTGGTTCCGATCTGTGAGATGTCGATAACAGGAGATGTCAGCTTAACTGTCGCTCCAACAGAGAATGCGTCACAGCTGGTCTTTGTTGATGTTGAACGGCTACGCACACGGAGAATGGCGCCATCAGCCATAGTGAGATTTCCTTTGATGGTGATGGTACTCACATTGTATGCGTTTTTGGGACCTGCTCCCAGCGTTCCTCCGTTAAGAACGTTCACGTTCTGCGTCTGCCCGGTTCCGTCGAGGAGTCCTCCGCTCCTGATTGTGATGGTCGCAGCTGTGGTCGGTGCGCTGGTGTTGCCAGCCACCACCTCGCCTTCGTAGATATTGATGGCACCTTGTGATGCGCCTGTGAGCGTGAGTGTGCCCTCACCGTATTTGTTGAGTGTGGCTGCCTGCTGAATCACACCTGCGAAGGTGGTGTTCGTGCCGAGATAGCCCACGTTCCATACGCTGGTGCCAAGTTTTGCGTCGGCTGACGTGGACGAAAGGGCACCGATTTTCTGTGTCATGCTCGTCTGGCTGCTGCTCTGGCTCTGGTATCCGGCTGCATAGGTGTCGCCGTCGATTTTGAGTGTGCCGTTGCTCAGTTCCAGTGCTTTGGTGATATGGAATTCTCCTGAAGTCACGTTCAGCGTTCCGCTGAAGTTCTTCACGTCTGTGCCGAAGTCGCCTCTCACGTAGGGGTAGCTGATTTTCACGGTTCCTTCTCCTTTGAGCGATCCTTGCACCTTGCAGCGCTGGCCGGTTCCGATTGTGAGTGTCTTGCCTTTGTCCACCTCGATGGCGTTGTTGATGGATGGCACTGCGCTTGTGCTGTTGTTGTTGAACACCCTGATGGTGGAGTTGCCTGTGACGTGTATGGCTGAGCCTGACTGTCCAATGGTTGCGTTCCATGCGCCCTGTGACAGTGTTCCTGCCTCCAGAATCGTGGCTTTCCAGTTGTTGGTGCCTCCGTAGTTGATGTTGAGCTGCCCGCTTCCTTTCTTCACGAGTGTTCCGTTGGCTCCCCTGAGTGCGGACTGAAGCGTGAGCGTTCCGTTAGGGATATATATACCTGCTGAGTCTGTGAGTGTGATGCTCTTGTCGGTTGCGGCGTTGGTGTGGTTCACCTTGAGAGTTCCCTTGGCAATCTGGATGTTCTTTCCGGCTCCGAGTGCGCTCGGTGTGCCGGCATTCTCCATGTTGGCCACCTCCACCGTTCCGCTGTTGATGTAAGTCGTTCCCGTGTAGTCACTGTTGGTTGAGCTGAGCACTACCGTTCCTTTGCCGTCCTTCACGAAATCTCCTTCTCCGCTGAAGCCGCCATTGCCGCTGAAGCTGTAATTTTTGTTCTCGTTGGTGAAATGCACCCCTTTTGTCACCATCTTGTCGGTGAGTGTGACCGAGAACTGCTCTGCTTCATCGTTGAAGACAACCTGATCGTTTGCCACGAAGGCAGTATTGGAGTCATCGAGTTTGAAGTTTTCGCTCTGATAGTCCCACAGCTTGTTCTCATGTCCGGTCCACACCAATCCCTCTGCCGGCTGACGTGTCTCCCTGATGTTGAGAATGAGTTGATTGTCTTTTACCTCAATGGAATAATTCAATCCTACCAATCCCCTTGTCTTAATTTTTTCAGTGTCGGCAGTCAGTGTCCCTGTGCATTCCATGATGACATATTCTCCTGCGGCGGGTGATTCCTCAGCCAAGACGAACGACAGGGTGTTCTCTCCCTTCAATGTGAGGTCTCCGTTCACTTTCACTTTATCGTAGGCTGTCTCGCCTTCAGTCTGGAGGTTCACTTCCACAAACACTCCTCCCGGAAGCTGTAAATCCTTGTTGAAGGTGATGACTCCGAAGGGATTGTCCTGTGTTCCGGGTGAGAGCCGGCATCCCTCGTAGTTGAGCCCATATTCGAAAGTGATGGTGTTTTCGATAGTCGTGTTGCCCGCTAGCGTTCCTTTTGCCTTGAGCGATAGCGGTGCTCCTATGGTTCCGTTCACCGCCAGTGTTCCCTCACTGATGATAAGTGAGTCGGTGGAAGTGATGTCACCGTTGATGGTGGATGTACCGAGCATGGATTTATAGACGGCTCCTCCCCCGATGTTTCCGTTGAACGTGTATTCATGTTTGAGCGGGCTCATGATGTAGATGGCCGACGGCTTCACTCCCTCTGGGATGTCGATAGGGTTGCTGTTGTCTCCGCTTACATCAAATATTACACTCTTTCCGTCGGCGAATGCCATGTTCTGCTTCTGGTCGAACGAGGTGAATCCTCCATTCCATTCGCCGCTCTTATATCTGAGGTCGGTCTGCATCACCGGTGGCAGCGGTGGTGTCGGCATCTCTGCGCCAAGATAGAAGCTGGTGTTGGGGTGCTGGTAGTATCCTCTGGTTGTGATGTCGCCGCGGTAGTGCGGATCTTGCTGCAGCCAGTAGATGCTGTAGTTGGTTGGCAGGTTTGTTGTGTATCCCACGAGTCCTGTGCTTGAGTTTTCGTTCTGTACGGCGAGGATGACCTCCTCGCGCCAGTCGCCCACCACGTCGCCCATAAATGCTGGACGGGTGCCGGTGCCTCCATGGCTTGCCCAGCTGGACTCCTGGGAGAATTCAATCATGCGTCCTTTGCCTCTGACGTTGGTGATCATCATATTGGTGCCGTAGCCGCTTCCTCCGGGCGAGCTGATTTCCTCGCGCAGCAGGTCGTCGTTCCACCACACACCCTCGAACATCGTCTTGATGTTCCACTGCGAACGGGTCTCGCCCGTGGGTGTCCCGGTGCAGTCGTAGAGATAGTCGTCAGTGAAACTGAAAATCTCGTATCCTTTGTGGTTCGGGTCGATATCCATACAAGCACCACGGCCCACGTCATATACGCTTGGCAGATACCATTCCTTGATTCTTTCTCCGGTAGCCGGGTCGTAGATAATCTGTCCGAGGAGTGCGCTCTGCTGAATGGCAAAACACTCCATTCCCGGCCGGTCGGGGTTGATGTCGGAAAGGATCCAGCGGTCTCCGTGTCCGATTCCCGGGCTGTGGAATGTTCCTTTGACCGGGTTGACGGCATATCCACCTTGGCACATCTCGTCGAATCCGTCTCCATCGACATCTGCGACTCTGAGCTGATGGAACTCTGCCGGCCATGGCCGTTTGTCGTTTCGGCTCCATGTGGAGCTGTGGTGCCAGTTGGTGGGTGTTCCGTTGTTCCAGTCGTATTCCCAGGAGAACACATAGTTATGGTGGTTTTTGTCGGTACCGCGGTCCAGGCACTCCATGACCAGTGCCGGATGTATGCCATCGACATAGCAGATGGAGAAATGACCGTCGAGTACGGCGTAGCCGAAACTCATGTATTTGGCACGGCTGTTGCGTGTGTAGGTGTCGCTTCCGTCGTGTACCTGGCTGTAGTTCAGCTCGCTGCAGTCGATTTCCGCACCGGTCTGTCCGTCAATCACCGACACATAGAAGGGGGGCAGCTTGGATGCTTGGGAACTGTAGTCGATAACTCCGTCATTGTCGGTGTCGCCGCTGTTGCTGCCGTTGGCGTATTTGCCCCAAGTGTTGTTGGCTTTGTCCCAGAAGCGGGTTCCGTCGGAGCTTTTGATGATGACCTCGCATTTGCCGTCGCAGTTGATGTCGTAAGCCACAACCATGTCGTTCTGGCCTCCGCAGATGTTGATGTTCGGTCCCATATCCACAGTCCAGAGCAGTGTTCCGTCGAGCATATACGCCTGGATTTTATGGCTTGTAGTGAGGTTCACGTCAGCACCGCTCTCAGCATCGTCAGAGCCTCCAGCTCCTGCGTAGAGCCGGTCAACGACAACTGCGTCCATGTCGCCGTCGCCGTCGAGGTCCATCGGCCAGCAGTATTTGGTGCGGTAGTCGTTTCTGGTTATGACATTGTTGTCGAAATCAAACTTAAACCACGCATTAGGCCAGACGGGTGTTTTGTAGGTGTATGGTGTGCTCATCTCCCCCTCCACGCCGTTGATTACCGGTGCCACAGCGAACTGCATATCGTTGGTGAGTGTTGTCGGCACATAGTTGGTCTTCTTCAGGTTGGATGCCAGTTTGGTCCAAGAACCGCTGCTGTTTGTCTGCTGGTAGAGGTTATACATGGTTCCTTCCGGCTCCTGTGCGAGCTTTCTCCAGGAAATCAGCTTTCCTGGTGTTCCGAACCGGGTCTGTGAGTTGTTGGTGCGGTCGATAGCCACGACTCCGCGACCTGCTTTCTGCGTGATACGCTGGGCATCAGCGTTTCCGGCTAAAACAAACAGCATGACTGCTGTAAGCATTGATTTGAATAATGTGTAGTTCGTTTTCATTTTTTTATGTTAAGTAGTTTTTTTGCTTTCTATTTGGCAAAGTTCATTATTTTTTCTCAGACATCCTAATAATTATCTGGAAAAAATGATTACTTCATCCTTCGTTTTTTTATGTCAACATCAATCGATTGCAAAATAATGACATATTTATAAACCCCGAAATTGCCGATTGTTCATAAATTAAGTGTTTTGTTCATTATTTCATCCATCTTCTTTTTTTTAGTTTGTAGTTTTTAGTTTGTAGTTTTTAGTTTGTAGTGGCCAAGCGGATGATTTTTTTGTTTTTCAGTCGTCTTCGGGCGTCTTTTTTAGTTTATAGTTGGTAGTTTATGGTAGCCCATCATCAGAACGCTCCTCAGATTCCCGCCTACGCATGAAATATCCGTAGTTAAAGTAGAGACTCCCCGTGGGGTGTCTAAATAAAAACCGCTCGTAGCCCGTCGGTCCTCAGCAGGGTTTGTGGTCGTCCCGACTGCCCAATTATCGTGCAAGCGAGTGCAAAGCCAAACGCATTTGAGCTATGCCGAGTGTAGTCAATAATCAAGCGAAGCTAATAGACTGGCGCAGCACGGTCGAACAGCTGCCTATTTCTCTTTCATCTATAGACTGGAAGTCGCCGTTACCGAGGTTGATGTAATTGCCCATTTTCCTTCGTTTCTGTTTCTGAATAGAAAAATATGAAGGTAATTGAATATGAAAGAATAATTCTGCCACTTTTCCTGAAAATGTTTTGTGTATAAGAATTTTTTTGTAATTTTGTAACAGACCCGATAAGCCCGAGTGGGGGAGCGGGTCAGATTTTTTTTGAAAGGGACGTTTACGAACGTTGTCTTCGGCCCTAGAATCTCGCCAATTCAAATGCCCAGAAGAAACGCAACCGAAATGCCACTATGGGTGTGTTGTACAGAATTGTAAATTTAACAAATAAAAGCTAAACAATTAAAATCCGATGATTATGAAGATTAACTTATTTCACGTTTTTATTTTCTTGTTTATGTCCATTAGCACCAACAGTAATGCACAGTCTTACAAGAAAGGTGATGTTAACCAAGACGGGAAAGTCGATATTTCCGATGTCGTGGCAGTCATTAATATAATGGCCCACGGAGGAGGGGATGAGACCTTTACCGTCAATGGCGTTTCGTTCACGATGATTTATGTCAACGGCGGCACGTTCATGATGGGAGCCACAAGCGAACAGGGTAGTGAAGCCTCCGATTCAGAAAAGCCCGCCCACAGCGTCACCCTCAGTAGCTTCTGCATTGGTCAGACCGAAGTGACCCAGGAGCTTTGGGAGGCAGTGATGGGCACAAACCCTTCAAACTCCAAAGGCGCAAACCTACCTGTTCGGCAAGTATCGTGGGATGACTGCCAGACGTTCATCGCGAAGCTGAACTCTCTGACAGGTCAGCAGTTCCGTCTGCCGACAGAGGCAGAGTGGGAGTATGCCGCCCGTGGAGGCAATCAGAGCAAAGGATACACATACAGTGGCAGCAACAATGTCGGAGTTGTGGCATGGTACGATTACAACAGCAGCGGCAAGATCCATGAGGTGGCTGCTAAGGCACCAAATGAACTTAGCATCTACGACATGAGTGGTAACGTGTGGGAATGGTGTCAGGACTGGTATGGTAGTTACAGTACATCCGCTCAGACCAATCCGACAGGCCCTTTATCGGGCTCCTCCCGCGTGAACCGGGGCGGGAGCGGGCTCAACGACGCCAGGCTCTGCCGTGTGGCTTTCCGCGGCGACGCATCGCCTGACTACCGCGACAGCCGCCTCGGTTTCCGTCTTGCTCTATAGTTCCCACTTTATAGTAGCCATGCGGATGGCTTTTTAGTTTTTCATTTTTCATTCTTCATTTATCTTATTTATTGGTTTGTGCGAAAAAGTTCAGTAAAAAAGTCGTGTGATGACATGAGAATTTGAAAAAAAAGTCGTATTTTTGCATCATGAAAAATATCCGGGCAGATAATTCCGTCGGCCTGGTTTTTTTACCGAAAAAATTATGATGAGAAGAATGTGGCGCCGCATCTGCATTTTGTGGATGTTGGCAATCGTACCGACTATCGTCTTTGCACAGACCGACTTGGAGAAAGTAGTGGAATATATGAAGCACGGACTAGTCTTCAATAAACTCTATCCCCAGGAGAAAGTGTATCTGCATTTCGACAATACCGGCTACTTCAAGGGAGAGCGAATTTACTTCAAAGCCTATTCCATCCGCACCGACACCGGTGCCCCTTCCGACATCAGCCGCGTGCTGTATGTTGAGCTGCTCAATCCGAGCGGTGATGTGGTCCAGACCAACAAGGTGAAGATGGAAAAGGGGGTAGGGTATGGTGACCTTCCGCTCGACAGCGTGTTCGGCACCGGATTCTATGAGGTTCGTGCCTATACGCGCTATATGCGAAACTGGGGGAACGACGTTGTTTTCTCACGCGTGTTTCCGGTTTATCGCAAACCCAAAGTGGAGGGTGACTACCGTAACCCCCAGATAGACGAGCTGAGCTATATCCATCGTCTTCCCGACGGTCGTGAGCAGCTTGACGCCGGCTATACGCCCACGAAGAAAAAGACGTCGAAATACAGCAGTACGTATAAGGTGGGTTTTTATCCTGAAGGTGGCGACTTGGTTGAGGGCATAAGCAGCCGGGTGGCTTTCCGTGTGCTCGACGACGAGAACCGTCATGCCGAGGTGATGGGAATTTTGACCGACCCTCAAGGGACAGAGGTGTGTACTGTCACCACCAACGCCGACGGCATCGGAGTCTTTGAGCTTACCCCCAAATCCGGTGTTTATTCTTTGGTACTGACCACCGATGGCGGCAAACGTAAGGAGTTCAAGCTGCCTGAGGCGAAAAGTCAGGGCTGTGTGCTGACTGTCAACACCTTGAATGATGCTATAACGGCTCTTGTCCGTGCGTCGGATGCCTATCAAAGTGAGCTGCTGGGTTATACGCTGATAAACCGCGGTGCCGTCCTCTCCTACGACACGCTGACCGCTTACAAACCCATCGAGCTGGAGTTTGACCGCAGTCAGCTTCAGCCGGGTGTGAATCAGCTGACGCTCTTCAACAGCGAGGGACGGATATTGGCAGAACGCCTGTTTTTCGTCTGCCCTCCCAAGTCGGACAGCGACAGTGTGTTCGTGAAGACCGAGACCAGCAGTCTGGTGCCTTGCGGCAAGGTGAGGGTGGGGCTGAAGACCGCCCCCGGCGCTTCGCTCTCGTTCTCTGCCATGGATGCCGCCACGCTCACCGACGGAAAAGTGGGCAATGCCCTGACCTGGATGCTGCTCAGCTCCGACGTGAAAGGGTATATCCACAATCCCGACTATTATTTCGAATCCGACGACAAGGAGCACCGTCAGGCTGCCGACCTGCTGATGATGGTTCAGGGCTGGCGGCGCTATGACTGGGGACTCTACACCGGTGCCCGTCAATGGAAAGACATTGATGGCTTCCCGGGTAAGTTCCAACCGATAGAGAATCAGCTGTATGTCCACGGTCAGTTGAAACCCGACATGAACAAATGGAGGAAGAAACATCCGGTGAACGGTGTGGACCTCCGCGTGTTCCTCTTCAACACGACAGGTGAGAATGCCACCGGCGAGCATTACACCGGCGAGGCAGTAACCGACAGCGTGGGCGGCTATGCGTTCAAACTTCCTGACATCGAAGGCGAATGGGAGATGCAGATGCAGACCAAATATAACGACAAGAACGCCGCTTACACCGTTGCTGTGGACCGCCATTTCTCACCTGCTCCCCGCTACCTGTCACCCTACGAGACAGAACCGACTCCTCTGCCAGAGCCATTCGTGAAAGCCAAGGAGGAGGCAGAGCAGGCAGACAAAGACCCGACCCTTCAGAAACGCGACGGCGTGTATGTGATACCGACCGTGAAAATCAAGAAACGCTATTTCACCAACACCTCCTATTCACCTTGGTTTGACGAGACGACCGGTGCCAGGAAGTCAACAGTGTTTTATGATGTGGATGAGGCCACCGACAAAATCGCCGACCTTGGAGAGCCCATGCCGACCATCTACCAGTGGCTGAAAAGCAAGAACAGCTTCTTCACGGGCGACGATGAGCTGAACGACATGTATCAGGTCATTTCCGAGGACGAGGACAGCGAGTTTGTGAGTACGGAGTCCAGCGGCAAGCTCGAACCCGTGGTCGGCGATGTCACCACTGATTACCGTTCGGTGATTTACAAAGGCGGCCTGCGCTATAAGAACCGTCCGATACTCTGGATAGTGAACAACCAGTATGTCACTATCACGCAATATACCGCCAACACGTTCACAGTCACGTGGAACGGTAACGACAGCGGTGCTGAGCGGATGCCCGATTTCATGGATGAGGTGAAGAGTGTCTATATCTCTGAGGATGATGATGCCTACACGAAGTTCATCCGTGCCAACGAATTGGCAGCCATACATCCCATCACGATTTATCTATACGTGCATAAACGATTCTATAACAATGAGAAAGGCATACGAAGAACCCATTTCCAAGGTTATAACAAACCTACGACTTTCCAGATGGAAGACTATTCTGTGATGCCTCCGATGGAGGACTTCCGCCGCACCATCTTTTGGAAACCCGACATCCAGACCGATGCCAACGGCAACGCGACGGTGGAGTTCTATAATAATTCTTCGTGCAAACATGTTTATTTCTCCGCAGAAGGCTTTACACAAGAGGGAAAACCTCTTGTGAGTGAATAGTTAAAAGTGAATAGTTAAAAGTTTATAATACACTTTTCACTATTCACTTACAAGAGTAAATACACTTTTCACTATTAACTTTTCATTTTTCACTCAATAATATGAATCCTGAATTTGTACATTTACATGTTCATACACAATATTCTGTATTAGACGGTCTGGCGAAAATCAATCAGCTCGTTGATAAGGCTATAGCTGACGGGATGAAAGGCATGGCTGTGACCGACCATGGAAATATGTTCGGAATCAAGGAGTTCTTCAATTATGTCAAGAAATTGAAGAAGAAAAACCCTGATTTGGACTTTACGCCGATATTCGGCTGCGAAATGTACTGTGCCCGCCGTTCGATGCACCTCAAAGAAAGTAAGATGGACTCAGGCGGCTGGCACCTTATCCTGCTTGCCAAAAACGAGCAAGGATATCATAACCTCATCAAACTGGTGAGTCATGCCTGGACCGACGGATTTTACAGCCGTCCACGTACTGACCATAGTGAGCTTGAGAAATACCATGAGGGCATCATTGCCTGCTCTGCATGTATAGCTGGCGAAATACCAGATGCAGTGAGAAATGGCGATATGAAGAAGGCGGAAGAGGCGACGCTTTGGTTTAAAAACTTATTCGGCGACGACTTCTACCTGGAGCTGCAACGTCATGAGGTGAAAGACCCCAATCAGCGAGCCAACCGTGAGACATACCCCCTTCAGCAGGAAATCAACAAGGGACTGATAGCCCTTGCCCGCAAACACGACATCAAGCTGGTGTGTACAAACGATGTGCATTTCGTGGATGAGGAGAACGCCGAGGCGCATGACCACCTCATCTGCCTCTCCACAGGGCGTGACCTCGACGACCCCAGCCGCATGCTCTATTCCAAGCAGGAATGGTTCAAGACCCGTGAGGAGATGTATGAGATATTCTCCGACGTGCCCGAAGCAATGGCTAACACATGCGAGGTGCTCTCCAAGATTGAGACTTACAGTATTGACCACGACCCTATCATGCCCAACTTTCAGATACCGGAGGAATTTGGTTCAGAAGCGGAATACCGCAGTCGGCTTACTGAGGAAGAGCTGTATGACGAATTCACCCAGGACGAGAACGGCCACGTGGTTATGAGCCGTGAGGAAGGCGAGAAGAAAATAAAGCGCCTGGGCGGTTATGACAAACTGTACCGCATCAAGTTCGAGGCAGACTATCTTGCGAAGTTGGCGTACGATGGCGCCAAGCGTCTGTATGGCGACCCGCTGCCTGAGAATGTGGCAGATCAGATAAAGTTCGAACTGCATATCATGAAGACGATGGGATTCCCAGGCTATTTCCTTGTGGTGCAGGATTATATCAATGCTGCAAAGAAGGAGTTGGGCGTGTGGGTCGGTCCTGGGCGTGGGTCTGCTGCCGGAAGCACCGTCGCCTACTGTCTCGGCATCACGATGGTGGATCCCATCAAGTACGACCTCCTTTTTGAGCGCTTCCTCAACCCCGACCGAATCTCCCTCCCCGATATCGATGTGGATTTCGATGACGACGGCCGCGGAAAAGTGCTGCAGTGGGTGACGGAGAAATATGGTGCTGAGAAAGTGGCACATATTATCACATACGGCAGTATGGCAACAAAACTCGCCATCAAGGATGTGGCACGTGTCCGTAAACTCGACCTGAAAGTGTCGAACGACTTATGTAAGGCTATTCCCGACCGCTTGCCCGACGGGATGAAGATGAACCTGAAGAATGTCATCGCCAGTGTGCCGGAGGTGAGGGACGCTGCCACCTCGCCCGATGAGAACCTCCGCACCACCATCAAGTATGCTCAGATGCTTGAGGGCAATGTCCGTAACACCGGTGTTCATGCCTGTGGCACGATTATCTGCCGCGACGACATCAGCGACTGGGTTCCCGTCTCTACAGCCGACGACAAGGAGACGAAGGAGAAGGTGAGATGCACGCAGTATGACGGACATGTGATAGAGGAGACCGGTCTGATCAAGATGGACTTTCTAGGTCTGAAGACCCTGTCGATCCTGAAAGAGGCGGTGGAGAATGTGCGTGAGAGCATGGGCGTTGAAATCAATATCGACGAAATACCCATTGATGATGCCGCCACCTATCAGCTCTATTGCGATGGCCGCACAATCGGCACGTTCCAATTTGAGTCATCCGGAATGCAGAAATATCTCCGTGAGCTTCAGCCCCATGTGTTTGAGGATCTCATCGCAATGAATGCACTCTACCGTCCAGGTCCGATGGACTATATTCCCGACTTCATTGACCGCAAGATGGGAAGGAAGCCGATATCTTACGACATCCCGATTATGGAGAAATACCTGAAGGACACATACGGCATCACTGTATATCAGGAACAGGTGATGCTTTTGTCGCGCCTTCTTGCTAATTTTACGCGTGGTGAGAGCGATACGCTCCGTAAGGCAATGGGTAAGAAACTCAGAGATAAACTAGATGAGTTGAAACCAAAATTCATCAACGGCGGAAAGGCGAACGGCCACGACCCGAAGACCCTTGAGAAAATCTGGGCAGACTGGGAGAAATTCGCATCCTACGCATTCAACAAGAGCCATGCCACCTGCTATTCATGGGTGGCATACCAGACAGCTTTTATGAAAGCCAATTTCCCAGCTCAGTACATGGCAGGAGTAATGACCCGTAACATGGCGAATATCAGTGAAATCCGCAAGCTGATGGATGAGTCGAAGTCTCAGGGTATCAACACCTACGGACCAGACGTGAATGAAAGTAACCAGAAATTCGCAGTCAACAGCCGTGGTGACATCCGTTTTGGACTCGTCGCCGTGAAAGGCGTGGGAGAGGGTGCTGTCAACGCACTGGTCGGTGAGCGGAAAGCAAACGGCCCTTTCAAGAGCGTGTATGACTTTTTCGAGCGTGTCAGTCTGACTGCCTGTAACCGTAAATCGGTTGAGAGCATGATTCTCTCCGGAGCGTTCGACTGCTTCGGCATCCCCCGCGATGCTTATCTCGTGAAAAACAAACAGGGAGACACTTTCCTTGATGCGCTTATGCGATATGGGGCGAAATTCCAGTCTGACAAGGCACAATCCACTAATTCACTGTTCGGGGACTTGGGTGTGACAGTGGATATTGTCCATCCAATCCCGCCGGACGACTATCAGCCTTGGTCGGACATGGAGCGTCTCAACATGGAGCGCGAGTATGTTGGCATTTATTTGTCTGCCCATCCGCTTGATGAATACAGTGTTATCCTTAATCATGTGTGCACCACACATGTTTCAGAACTTGAGAATAAGGAAAATCTATCAAAACTGCAGGAGTTCTCTTTCGGCGGTATTGTTACTGCCGTACGTACCGGTCAGTCGAAAAATGGTAATCCGTTCGGGATTGTGAAGATGGAGGATTTTGATGGAACGGGCGAAGTGGCACTCTTCGGCAAGTCATGGCTTGAGGTTCATAACTTGTTTGTCGTTGGCACTCCGCTGTTTGTCCGTGCCAGAATGGTGGCAAGACGTTATAATGACAAAATATTCGATCTGCAGATTCTTTCCGTGGAACTGCTCAACGATATCAAAGAAACCGCTATTCAGAAGCTTACGCTTAATGTGCCGCTCGACAGAATCGATGATATGTTCGTGGAGGAGCTGGCCGATATCCTGGCTGAGAACCCCGGCAACACTGAGCTGTGCTTCAACATCCGCGGAATCAATAATCTCCATGTCAATATGGTATCTAGAAAATTCCATATCAGGATGAGTAAAGAAATCACCAATTTTCTCAACGACCACATCAACGATTTCGAATATAGCGTGAATTAGCGTTTTTATTATTTTCTAGAGAATCTAGAATATCTAGAATATCTAGAATATCTAGAATATCTAGAATATCTAGAGAGTCTAGAGCATCTAGAAAATCTAGAAAAACCAAATCATCTAAAAAACAATATCAATGTCTGTAGATTCGGCAAAAAAAATAGATTCCATACTCCGAAAGCAAACGAATTGGAAGAATCTGTGGTTCTATCAAAAGACTGTTGTCCTTTACCAAATGACCTATGTGTTTACACGCCGATTTCTGCCTGCCTTTGGTGATCGGACAGTCGATCAGATGGTACAGTCTGCTCGTTCAGGAAAACAAAACATTGTGGAGGGTTCTGCAGATGGTGTTACATCAATGGAGATGGAATTAAAGTTACTTAATGTGGCAAGATCGAGTGTCAATGAGTTGTTGGAAGATTTCTATGACTACATTATCAGTCATAGATTAAATAAATGGATGTCTGGACATTCTCGATATGATGATATGTTAACTTTTTGTAGAACACATAATAAATTGGATGATTATCTACGTTTTTTTGAAAAATGGACAGATGAGGAAATGTGTAATGTCGGTATAACACTGTGTCGTATGGTGGATAAGATGATGATGACATATCAGAAGAAAAAAGAGACTGAATTTATAACCGAAGGGGGTATTCGTGAGCGAATGACAGCGGCGCGTTTAAATTACCGAACTAATCAGCGCGAGGAATTGGAACAATGTCGTCAAATAATAGAACATCTTCAACAAGAGAATGAAGCCCTTAAATCAGAAATCCGGAAGTTAACGATGCTTATCGACAAGTCTCAGATTCACTAGAACTTTTATGAAAAAAAGAAAAAAACACACGTTTTTTTCTTTTTTTCATTTTTTTTTTGTAATTTTACGCATTAAATCGAAAATCATGAGAATAACTAAAATAATATTACTAACTATTAAAAAAATTCAAATAACCTAACTGATTAAAAAACAAAGAATTGAATATGAGAAAGCAACGGTGGAATTACCACTAAGACTGGGATTCTCAAACGGCTTGCACCGTTGCCGGAAAAACTGAATGAATGGTATCCAATGA
>JAEEOB010000104.1 GCA_016284045.1 Bacteroidaceae bacterium | reverse complement strand
AAAGCCGGTCTGCTCACCCCGCTCGGCAAATCCCAGCATGAGGGAATCGCCCGCAGAATGGCAACCAATTATCCCGAGCTGTTCAAACCAGGCGCAGTGGTCACCGCCCAGTCGAGCACCTACAAGCGCTGCCGCCAGTCGATGCAGGCATTCTGTGGCGAGCTGAGACGTCAGCATCCCAGCCTGTCCATCAGCATGTCGTCAAAGAAATCATACAAACCCTATATAAACCTGCCCAACGAGGATATGAATCGTCTGAAACGGCAGACCAAACGCAATTACGAAGTCAATCCCGACCGCTTCATGCGCAACCTGTTCATCGACCCTTCCCGCTGCGACAACCCCATCAAACTACTCACCGAGACGCACACCATCGCATCCGACATGCAGGACATCCCGCTTGACATATCCCTCTGGAATCTCTTCACTTACGAGGAGATGATGGCAGTCTATAAAGGCAACAACGACTGGATGACCTTCATCAACGGAGACCACAAAAAGAACGAAGGCATACCGGTCAAGACCGCCATACCTCTTTGGAATCATATCGTTGAAGTAGCCTACGAATACATCGCGAACAATAAGCATGGCGCATCCCTCATTTTCGGACATGACCAGCCGCTCTACCGCCTGATTACCCTCATCGGGCTGTCACTCCCGGGCACAGGCATGGACGACATCCTCCCTATGGCGGCTAACCTCCAGCTAATCTTCATGAAAGACCAGAACAACGAAATCTACGTGTCATTCATCTACAACGAGACACAACAGAACCTCCCCATTGAAAACACCCCCATACCCGGAATTTATAAATGGAAAGATGTGGAGGCATTCGTTACCACAAAGATAGTACATTATTTACTTCAAGGCAAAATTAGTTGTATTTAGCGAGTCTTATTATAAGAAACTTTAAACCTTAAACCTTCTCCCCTGCCATGCGTCAAGTTCCTCCATCCGCTTCTCCAGCTTGGCTGTAAATTCATGGTTTTTCAGTCCCCACCCAGGCACAGCCAGTAACTCAGGCGGTGACTGCGACACAAAACGCTCAAAGACAAGCGTCGGACGCGAGTTCTCCAAAAATTCTATCACACTGTCGATATATTCCTCCACGCTGTAACGATGGAAACGCTCTGGATGCTCTTTGTATTCCACAGCCATCCGCGTATGCTTGATAATTTGCAGCTGATGGATTTTCAGCGTGGTCAGCGGCAATGCCGACAGCCGCCGGGCTTCTGTCGTCACATAATCCGGCACCAGCTGACTTCCGGGCAGTCCCAAGATGATATGTCCGCCGGTTGCTATTCCCCTTGAGGCTGTCCGTTTCACCGCATCACAGACGCATGCATAATCATGCCCGCGGTTCACAGCCTTCAGAATCTCGTCACAAGTGCTTTCTATCCCATATTCCACCAGCAACAGACAGCGGCGGTTCAATTCCTCCAAATAGTCAAGCAGCTCATCAGGCATGCAGTCGGGACGTGTGCCGATGACCAGCCCCAAGACACCGTCGATCGCCAGCGCCTCCTCATATTTCGCCATCAGACGCGTTAGCTCCCCGTAGGTGTTCGAATAAGCCTGGAAATAGGCCAGATATTTTATCTCCGGATATTTCCGCCCGAAAAAACGTTTTCCTTCTTCCAGCTGCTCGGTTATCGACTTCTCAGTCGCGCAATAAGCGGGATTGAACGTCTGGTTGTTGCAATAAGAACAGCCACCTGTCCCGACCGTGCCGTCACGGTTGGGACAGGTGAATCCTGCATTTACTGATATCTTCTGGACTTTACAGCCAGCCCACTCTGTCAGCCAGCTGCCAAACTGTAGATAACGGTTCAAAAACTAATATCATTCATCCCGGATTGTGTGGACAGCCCGGATTCCGGGCAATCCGGATTTTCCGGATAAAAATCTAAAAAACGAATACTAACACCCAGAGCTGTAGAATATCCGCTCATTGTCCTGCGGGACGCCGTCGCGTGGAATCACAATGTCGTTCATCCATACTGGCGCACCCTCATTCGGCATCGTCTCAAGGTCTTTCTGCCACTCCTCATCGGTCAGACGCGGATCGTTCACATCACGCTTGAACTCGCGGTAGGAGAACACGGCACCTCTCGTCAGATAGAGCATCCCGTTGATTTCCACAACCACATAAATCTCATAGCCGGGACCGACAGCCTCATACAATATCGAAGGATTCGGGTTGTTGTCGCCGTTGGAGGTCAGCACGTCGGCAACCAGGGCAATTTTCTTGTCCGCTCCCTCCACTGAAGACCATTCAGTCAAAGGCTCAGCGTTATTCAGATTCAGCATCTCAAGCGTGAGGTACTCAAAATTGGCACCCACCACCTCTATCTGTCCGTTCTCCTCATTGGTCAGCTTCTCGCCTTTCAGCTCTTTCTTGCTCACGTTGAGGAAAAACTCACCGTATTCCTGCATCTCGGTTGTGATGCGTTCTATATCTTCATTCTCAATGCCAAAACGCTTGAAGGCGACAGAAGTGTCGTGAATCAAATCCAGGGCTTTGCTCCAGAATTTCACGTTGGGCTCAACATAGCCGGTCACGATGGGCTCAGGGATGTCACCACCTCCACACTCTGCCATCATCGGCTGCTTGCCGTAGAGGATGGCGTCGTGTTTCAGCTCCGCCCAGGAGGCAAGAGCGGCATTCAGGTTCTTCTTGTCCCATGCCATGCCCTGCATGAAGTAAGGATAGCTGTTGTCGGGCTCGGTCATGGTCATCAGCGTGCGCACCCACTTGTTCGAAATCGTCAAATTCCAGTCAATCTCGCCCATCCGCTTCTTCATGTGGGTCAGATTCGGCACGTAATCGCTCCACTGCTGTGCCTCTTTCAGCTCATCAAGCAGAATACGCTCTGCAGGCGTGTTGCCCATGGCGGCGAAATAGTCGAGCCCTTTCGACACATCACGCTTGGTAACCTGGCTTTCGACATCCACCATCTCCTGAAGCACCTCGGCGTCAGGGAAATAACGCTGCGGCATCAGATTTATCTTATATTCGCTTGAACGCAGGAATTTCGGCTTGATGCGGGTCTGCTTCTCTGCCAATACCTCCACGGCCTGCTTCAGCTGAGTGTATTTCGCATCGTCGGTTGACAAGTCTTTCACCGTGACACCCTGACTCTTCATAAGCTCCTGAACCTGAAGCATGCTCACGTTGTCGGGCTCACCCATCAGATAGGTAATGGGATCCACCAGCCGGTTGTATTCACCGTTCAGCCCTTTCTTTTCCATTATCTCGGCTATCTGAGTCGCACGCAGTAGCTGATCGGGGTTGTCGGTGCCGAAAGGAACGGTCTGAATCCACATCATCGCACGGAAATAGCGCTTGAGTAAATCATTGCGGGTGTAATGTCCGCGCGGACGAAACAGGCTATATGCGAACTTCACTTTCGTATAACCCAAGAACTCAGAGAAAGCGGTTTGCTCAGCCTTCACTTTGGCTATTTCGTCGGCAGCCATCTGGGCGTAGGCTGGGTCAACATCCGACGCAGGCTTGTCGATCAGCAGCGCCACAGCCACAGCGAAATAAGCGGTGTTCCATTTGGCAAGCTCCCTCATTTTCGCATCGGGATTCTCTGCCGACTCTTTGATGAACAGCTGCTTCATTGCTTCGCAAAAGTCAAGCAGACGTCCGTTCAGCTCACTCTCCTCAGCCAGCCGCAGCAGCGTGTCGAAATAGATATGAAACGCCTGGAGATAGAGGTCAGTTGTCACAAAACTCGGAAAATCATGGTAGTCGTTGTTCTCATACACCTGGAACAGCTGCTCGTAGCTGTCCTGAACGATGGCGAATCCGTTCTGACCAAGCTTCTCTCGGAGCGGTCCGCCAAACGTCTCAAGCTGATAGTCGTTGATGATGTTGGCTGTGTTCACTTTCTTGCCGGCGCCAGCTTTGAAGTTCAGTTTCTGCAGCTCAGCCTCCCGGGCCTTGATGCGGCTGATGAACTTTGTCTCTGCGGGCGTGTATTTCAATGGAATCTCCTTGCGCTCGGAGCCTCCGCCAGCCTCATATTCCTTGGCAACACGCGCCTCCATCAGCTTGTAATACCATGAGGTCTCACCAAAGAGCGAACGGAGCTCGGCGCTCATGAACAGATACCCCTGACGGGCAGCAAACGCATTGCGGAGCACACGAAGCTCACTCAGCGACAGCTTCGAGATGTCCATGTTCGTGTCAATCTTCCCGTTGAGTTTCTCAACGTTGATATGACCATTGCCCGGAAGCACCAGGCTCTTCTTCTGCGAAAACGCATTGACCGACAAACATGCCAGCACGAAGATAAATAATAAACGTTTCATAATCGATGAATACTAATTGTTTAATGTGGAATTAATAATAAATGCTGAAATTGGTAAGAACAATAATTGTTGAAAGCAGTAACTTAACAATAAATATTGAAAGTAGTAACTCAGTAGGGACTTACTTCATGTATGTCCTCGAATAGAAGGATGTGTTTGCTTTGCGTTTATTAAAACTTGAAAAAAATTCAATTAACAGCCAATTCGCTATTAAGAAACGGTAAAAACAGACAGTTAAAGAACGGTAAAAAAAAGATTTAATGAATAGTTAAAGTACAGTTAAAAAATTTTTAATTCATAGTTAAGGTATTGTCGTCATAAAGACTACGGTTTGCAAAACAAAAAACATGAATTCTCGTCTTATCGCCTTATCGTTATCTCAAATCTCACATCGAAACTTCTTCAATCTTTAATCATCCTGATTTTCGCCGCAAAGTTACAAAAAAAAGAATTACTTCCAAACATTAATACAAAAAAATGTAAAAAATTTTAAAAAAAGGCAAAAAAGTTGAATCCCGAGATAACAAAATTACGGAATCCCGAAATAAATTCCGAGATTCCGTAAATCATAGCATCGCCACCATCATTCCCATTACCCCCATCATTCCCATTGCTCCCATCAGCTTTCATGTAAGCGGCAGTTGTCTGCCGCACATCTGGCCGGCGAAGCACGGCCCTCTAGGATTGCCTAGGATTACCTAAGCCCTCCTAAGGATTCCTAAAAAAGCTATGCCTCTTCTTTCCGTCTCTTCCACGACAGAAATCCTGCCAACAGCGTAGCCAGCACAAGAACCGCAAGGCTCGCATAAGCCACCGTCTCCGTCTTATGTACCGACTGCGGATCAAACTTCATTTCAATCTGATGCTTGCCGGCCGGAATCTTCAGTGCTCTCAGCACATAGTTTGCACGGGCAATCTCTGCAGGTTTGCCGTCAATAGTAGCCTCCCAGCCCGGATAATAAATCTCCGAGAACACAGCCACGCCGCCTTGCTTGCTGTCAGCCTCATAATTGCAGGTAGTAGATGTCTGTGAGGTCAGCTTCACGAAGGCTGCCGAGTCGGGTGCAGTGGTAGTGCCACCAAGGACTTTTGCGAACTCCTTGTCAACAACTGCGGTATGACGCGGCGACACCTGATGCAGCGCGTCAAGCTCCTCATTGGCATTATCCACCACTTTCAGCTCATCCACAAACCATGCGTTTCCGTAAGCAGCCGTGTTCTCCAGCGGGAACACGTTCGTCTGGTCGCCATAGATAAACCAGCGGGTGTTCAGCATATTCAGGACAGGACAGATAGAGTCGGCATCAACGCCCGAAAGGTTATAAATCGGATAGCTCATGTTTCCTGACGCTATCATGGCTGCGGTGTCGAGACGCTCAGGTGCATACATGCCCAGTGCCTTCGGGAACTCCTCCGTGATATGGCTCTCAATCAGCTCCTGATAGCGGCGAAGCTTGGCGGGATGATAACCGCCGATACTGTTGTAGAAGAAGGAGGTCGTGTTGTCGTTAAACGTGCTCACCGTGGCGTTGAACACGCGGTAGTCACGCTTGTCGCCGCTTTTCTGGAGAATATAGTTGTCCACATCGGTCTTTTCACGTGCTGCCTGCACCGACGGCTCCTTAAACATGCTGTTGTTCATATACCGCTGGTTCACCTGCCACATATCCACCAGGCAGAGCAGTATCACCAGTCCTCCGATGGCAGCCTGCGTCTTCCATGCCACACGCCCTTTGTTGCGTACTGCTGTGTTGTAATAGAAATACAGCAGGGCGGCACCGACCAGAATGATCAGAAGCGAACGCCACGCGTCGGCTTTCAGCATCGCGGCACGCATATCGCTGATGCTCGCGATAATCATATTGGCGGATGTCGGGTCGAGTTGACTGCGTATCATGCTGTCCTCCGAGGAGCTCACACACTGACCGCAAATTGTCGGAACCAGCGCAAAAAGCAGGCAGAGGCCGCCTGTAATCACTGTGCTGTACAGCAGGCTGCGGAACATCTTCGGACGCAGCTCTGCATTGCCCATGCTCTCCACGAATTTCTTCAGACCTATCATTGCCAAAAGTGGAATCGTGAACTCGGCAACGACCAGTATCGACGACACCGTGCGGAATTTGGAATAAAGAGGTATATGATCGATGAAGAAGTCGGTGAACCCCTGGAAGTTCTTTCCCCACGACAGCAGGAACGACAGCAGTGTGGCAACAATCAGCACCCATTTCATCGGGTTGCGGTTGGGCACCACAAAGAGTGCAAGCACAAACAGCATGCATATAAGCGCACCCACATAAACCGGACCGGATGTGCCAGGCTGCTCGCCCCAGTACTGGGGCAGCTGGTTGTATATGGCAGAGTCAAGCTGCGGGTCGCTGTGCTTCATGGCGGTGGCGTTCTGAGAGAGCGGAACGCTCGCGCCGCCTTTCACGTTAGGAATCAGCAGCGAGAAAGTCTCCGAGATGCCGTAGCTCCACTGCGTGATGTAGCTGCGCTCCAATCCGCTGTCGGTCTGGTCGTTCTCTTTCCCTTCTTTCTTCAGCTCGCTCTTACCGCGCATTGTGTCCTCTGAATATTTATAGGTGTGATACAGGTTCGATGCGTTCAGACCGATTGCGATGACGGCTGCACAGACGATTGCAGCAGTGGCTTTCAGCAGATGTCCCACCTTGCCTTTCCTGAAACACTGGATGGCAAACGCACCAAACATCAGCAGCTCCGGAATCAGGAAATAATAAGTCATCTGCACGTGGTTGCCGTTGATTTGCAAGGTGGCAAACAAAGCGGTCACGACAAAGCCCCAGAGATACTTGCCCTTGAAGCACATCACCACACCTGCAATGGTCGGAGGGATATAGGCAAGCGTGATGGCTTTCCACAGGTGACCCGCAGCGATGATGATGAAGAAATAGCTTGAGAACGCCCACACGATGGCGCCGAGCGCTGCCATCCACCGGCGGAAATTGAATGCTCTGAGCAGGATATAAAATCCCAGCATAGAGGCAAAAACATACCACACGTAGTCTGGCAGACCCAGATGATAGATTTTCTCAACGAGCGACATCGGCTTAGCAGAGTCGTAGCTCGGAGCAATCTGATATGTCGGCATTCCCGAAAAAATCGAGTTAATCCAACGCGGGGTCTCACCGTCGTGGCTCTCACGGTATTGGTTTATCTCTATCTTCAGACCATCGTTGGCGGAATTGTCCTCACCAGTCAGACGCCATCCCTTAAATGCGGGAAAGAAATAGACAGACGCGATTACGGCGAAAAACAACACACATGCCGCATCCATCAAAATCGGCTTCAGTTTCAATTTCATATTTTATAGTTTTAATTGGGAGTAAAAGGGGGAGTAAAAGAGGGAGTAAAAAAAAGGAAGTAAAAAAAGGAAGTAAAAAAAGGGAGTAAAAGAGGGAGTAAAAAAAGGGAGTAAAAGAGGAAGTAAAAAAAGGGAGTAAAAGAGGGAGTAAATAAAAAGGGGGAGTTAGAGTGAAACTGGGGAATTCTCTGTAAAATTTTCAATTAGCAGATAATAAAAACTAAAGATACTCCGGCAGTTCAAACATTCTCGTACTGTTCGATCCTTTCACGAGCACAGTCATCCCTTTCGGTTTCTCGGCTGCAAGCACCTGTTTCACCTCATCCACGTTGTTGAACAGCACAAACTCCGGCGGGCAGGGGGTGTTCACAAACTCTGCTCCCACCAGCCACACCTTCTCAAAGCCCATTTTGTGTAGCAAGTCCACGATTTTCTGATGCTCCTCAGCACTCTGATCGCCCAGCTCACCCATCTGCCCCAAGATACACATCTTGTGCTCTGCATGTATCAGCTGGAAATTTTGTAGGGCGGCGATCATCGATGTGGGATTGGCGTTATAAGCGTCAATGATGATGGTGTTGTCGGCTGTCTTCTCCAGTTGCGAGCGGTTGTTCGACGGAACATACTCAGAAATGGCAGCTGAGATGGCATCTGCAGGCACGTCGAAATACTGCCCGATAGTAGCAGCAGCCAAGGCGTTGTCTAAATTGTATGCACCAATCAGATGAGTCTGAACCTCATGACCGTTCCAACGGTAGTGCAGGAAAGGTGAGCAGTCTATCAGCTCCCCTCTAACGGAAAGTCCCTCATCGGGTTGCTGACCGTATCTGATGGCTTCCAGCCCACCGGCAATACCTTTCAGATGAGGATTGTCGTTGTTCAGGAATATCTTACCCTGAT
The DNA here is from genome assembly GCA_016284045.1 of Bacteroidaceae bacterium. Classification (GTDB taxonomy): domain Bacteria; phylum Bacteroidota; class Bacteroidia; order Bacteroidales; family Bacteroidaceae; genus UBA3839. Next base: position 11,555 of record JAEEOB010000104.1, on the reverse strand, counting down.
GGTCGCGCAGAAAATCATAAAGCTCGCCTTTCGTCCGAATTACGCCCTCAAACGATCCAAAACCGAGTAGGTGAGCCTTACCCACATTCGTGATGATGCCGTAGTCGGGTTCCACGATATTCACCAGCGTCTTGATTTCTCCGGGATGGTTAGCCCCCATCTCGATTACAGCCATCTCGTGCGTCTCGGTCAGCTGCAGCAGCGTCTTCGGCACACCGATATGGTTATTGAAATTACCGCGAGTGTAATGGGTGTTGTATTTCTTTGAAAGCACGGCTGCTATCAGTTCTTTGGTGGTAGTCTTGCCGTTCGTTCCGGTCACGCCGACAATGCGTATGCCCAACTGACGTCGGTGGTAGTTGGCAAGCTGCTGCAATGTTGTCAGCACATCGTCAACCACGATAAAACGCCTGTCTGAACCAGCATATTCAGCATTATCAACGACGGCATAGCTACAGCCTTTATCCAATGCGGCACCGGCGTATGCATTACCGTCGAATGTCTCGCCTTTCAAGGCAAAAAAAAGCGAACCTTCAGGGCAGTCACGGCTGTCGGTCGTCACAACAGGATGCTCCCTGAATATTTCATATAATTGTTCTATTTCCATATTAAATCACGCTCGATATTTATTGTAATAAGATAAAAAATCATGCAAATATAGCACAAAATCACGAAACTACGTGAAAAATTCAACAATATTCTTTATTTTTGCAAAAAGAAATACAAAGAACGTACATACTAAAACGATTACAACGGCATGGCGCTCGACTACACAATCAACATCAACGGCAGACTTTCCGACTTCAAACAGGTAAAGGTGATGGGCATCGTCAACGTCACCGAAGACTCTTTCTACGCAGGAAGCAGAGTCAACATGGAAGAGGATATTGAAAGCAGAGTCAGTCAAATGCTGCAGGAGGGTGCCGACATCATCGACATCGGTGCTTGCTCTTCACGCCCTGATGCCGACTTCGTCTCTGCAGCTGTGGAGGGAGAAAGACTTCGTAGAGCTCTAAAAACCATAACTGCCAAATTCCCCGATGCAGTGGTTTCGGTTGACACATTCAGGGCAGACATCGCGAAAATGGCAGTTGAGGAATATGGGGTGGCAATCATCAACGACATCAGTGCCGGGTTATTCGATCCTCAGATGTTCTCAACCGTAGCACACCTGGGTGTACCTTACATCCTCATGCATGGATGCACCCCCGACATGGCACCTGGCGCCAAGAACAGCAACGTAACGGAGTCAACCTCCCCAAAAACCGACAACACGTCACCTGAGGAATTCATGGAGCAGATGGCACGTTTCTTCGCTGAGAAAGTGCAGTATCTGCGTGACCTCGGACAGAAAGACATCATCATTGACCCTGGATTCGGTTTCGGCAAGACAATCGAACAGAACTACCAGCTGCTTGCAAACATCCAATGGCTCAACATGCTCAACCTCCCCATCCTAGTTGGGGTGTCAAGAAAAAGCATGATTTACCGCCTTCTCAACACAACACCCGATGAGGCACTCAATGGCACAACTGCTGTCCACACCATCTGCCTCATCAAAGAGGCTTGCCACATCCTGCGCGTCCACGATGTCAAGGCTGCACGCGAAGCCATCGCCATCACCGGAAAAACCCGCAGCGCCCTCTGTCAAGGATTTGATTTATAGCGACTTACTATTTACACATCCTTAATCCGAAGTAATGACTATTAACTCGCTTTATCGTATGATTGCCTTATCGTCTTCTAAATAGTATAATAATCCAATGTAAAATAAATCATAAATCGTAAATTGTTTAATCGTAAATTTTAATGATTGATTTCGGCATAAAAGACGCTATTGACATATTATGCGTCGCCTTCCTGCTCTACTACTTCTACAAGCTGATGAAGGACTCCGGGTCCCTCAACACTTTCTACGGCATACTTGTCTTCTTCGTCCTTTGGATTGTCGTCTCACCCATCCTGGAGATGAAGCTCATGGGAACCATATTCGACAAGCTCGTCAGTGTCGGTGTTCTCGCACTCATCATCCTCTTCCAGGAGGACATCCGCCGGTTCTTCCTCACCCTCGGTTCAAACAACCGTTTCGGTGCCATCCGTAAAATCTTCTCCAAGAAAAAAATCAAGGAGGAAGAAAACCCAGCTATCATGCAGATTGTGCGTGCATGTGACTTCATGAGCAAGAATCACACTGGTGCCCTCATCATCATCGAGCGCAACATGTCGCTCAACGATATCGTCAACACAGGTGAACCTATCGACGCCAACATCAACGCACAACTCATCAAAAACATATTCTTCAAGAACTCACCACTCCATGACGGCGCCATGATTATACGCAACAACCGAATCTGTGCTGCGGCTTGCATCCTGCCCGTCTCCCACAACACTGACATCTCGAAAGACTACGGACTACGCCACCGTGCAGCACTCGGAATCACCCAACAAAGCGACGCCGTCTCTATCGTCGTTTCCGAAGAGACCAGCCATATCACTATCGCCCGGCGTGGAAAATTCGTTCAACAGAACGTTTCCCAGGAAGAGCTCGAAAGCTACCTCACCACCGTCATGTAGCAGTCCGCCCATCAAGGCCTTTAAAATTCCCAAAAGCCCCAGCCTGCCTAGCTATCCTAGTAATTCTAGTCATCCTAGTTATCCTAGTCTGCCTAGACAAAACTAAAAAAACTAACGACTGAAAATATGAAAAAGCTACTTTTATTCGTCCTGCTGCCCCTCCTCGCAGCAACCGCCTCTGCGGCCCGTTTCCCGAAGCAGCCCGACATCCTCGCTGCCATGCACCTCGCCAACGATTACTTCATGAACAAGTACCCCGATCCGGGGGCACCCACCTTCGTGAAGAAAGAGCGTCCAAGCAACTTGTGGACGCGAGGAGTCTATTACGAGGGGCTTGCAGAACTCATCGCCCTCGACGGACAGCAGCGCGACTTCGACTATATGAACCGTTGGGCAAACGCACATAAGTTCACGCCCCGCAACGGCACGCACACACGCGATGCCGACGACTACTGCTGCTGTCAGGGATATATCTACCTCTATGAGCGCAATCTGCAGAAGACTGGCAAGCGCAACATCACCATGATTCAGCCAACCATCGACTGCATGAATAACCTCCTCCACCCCGCGCCTGTTCCAACTAACTCCAAATGGACCGCCAACAGCGAGGAGGACTGGACATGGATTGACGCCATCCAGATGGGACTGCCTGTCCTCACACGTCTCGCACGCGTGAAGCACTTCGAGGGAGACCCCGATGCGGCACGCTATGCTGAGCAGGGATGGAAAATGTATGCATGGGCAAGAAACACGCTGGCTGGAGGTCTGTTCAACCAGACTGAGGGTCTCTGGTGGCGCGACAAGGACTTCGTTCCTCCCTACAAGGAGTCTAACGGCACCAACTGCTACTGGAGTCGTGGCAACGGATGGGTGTATGCTGCCCTTGTCAGAGCTATGGACAATGCGATGCTTGCGCGGCACTCTGGCGATGCCAACCTCGAGCCAAGGGGCGAATACAAATGGACGGTGCAGCCTTTCGAATCTCATTTCGACGACTATGAGAAGGACTTCACCAAAATGAGCTACGCACTCGTCAATTGCATGCGAAAAGACGGATTCTGGAATGTCAGCCTACACAACGACCAGAACTTCGGAGGGAAAGAACTCACCGGCACCGCTCTCTTCATCTATGGAATGGCTTGGGGTGTACGTCACGGCATCCTACCTAAAAAGCTCTTCCGACCTATTATCGCCAAATCATGGAAAGCCATGGTGAAACACTGTCTCCACCCTAACGGATTCCTGGGCTACGTACAGGGTACCGGCAAAGAGCCCAAGGACTCACAGCCCGTCGGCTACGACATCGAGCCTGACTTCGACGACTACGGACTCGGCTGCTTCCTCCTCGCCGCCGCCGAAATCTACCGCCTCGCAGAAAAGCAATAGTCCATATCCGCCGTCATCTCTGTATTTCCTGGAGCTTCCAAATATTCCGGCAAATCCCAAAGATCCCAGTAATCTTAGCAATCCTATAATTTCCTATTCACTCTTATTTTCTCCTATAATCTCCTATTAACTCCTATTTTCTCCTATAGGTTCGGCGAAGCCAATTATGAATTATGAATTATAAATTATTATTTCTCTTCCTCATCCTCGTCTCTTTTCTCTCCTGCGACGAAGAGGTGAAAGAAGGCAAACGGAAAAAGAAAGTCGGAGCAGTGCAGTCAGCTCCTTACGAGCTCCTTGTCGTATGCGACAAAGGGTGGTATAACAGCGGTTCCGGCAAGACCTTCAAGGACTTCGCCAACACGCTGATGACCGGCATGCCACAAGACGAGCCTATCTTCAAGGTTATCTGCATCGACCATTCAGCCTTCACCAAGACCTTCTCCACGTTCGGATGCATCATCTTCGTCAACATTGGGAAGGAGCACACCAAAGAGGAGGTGCTCATCTCCGACAACCAGTATGCTCGCCCGCAGGTCTGCGTGACTATCAACTCACCCGACAACCAGGGTGTCAACAACCTCATCGCCAAGCACGGGCAGCGCATACTCGACATCATGACCGACAACGAGATGTCAAGAGCCACGTCAATCCTCGCCAAAGACTACAGTCCCGTCGTCGATAACAACGCACGGAAGATGTTCGGCTGCACATGGCACATGCCGTCGGAAATCAACCTCATTAAGCAAGGAGACCGCTTTTTCTGGGCTTCATCCCCCGACAACACGCTCAATGCTTGCATGTACGACTACCCCATCACTTCCCCGGAGACATTCACCAAGCGCTATTTCTGCCATAAGCGTGACTCATTCATGTACTACAACATCAAAGGTGAGGAATGGGGACAGCACATGGAGACCGACACCTCAACCGTCACAGTTCGCGACCGCAACATAAAAGGAAACTACTTCTTCGAAGTACACGGCCTCTGGGACATGAAAGGCGATGCCATGGGAGGTCCCTTTATCTCCTACGCACAGATCGACAGCGTCAACAACCGCGTCATCGTCACCGAAGGTTTCGTCTATCTCCCGAACAAAGAAAAAAAGAAGTTCATGCACCGCCTGGAAGCCGGACTCCGCACCCTCAAAATCCTCAAAAAAACCAAATAACACCCAACTGTCCGACCCAACACACACTCAAAACACCCTCATCGTACAATCCACCATATAATCGGACAGCCACAAAGGATTTCCATCTCTATTTCCGCTTATCTTTGCCGATAATTAGTTTATTTAGTTTTTAGTCTTGCCTAGAATCCCTAGTAAGCCTAGTAAACCTAGAACCCCATAAACCCATAAACAAAAATGCGAAGCATAACCCTCTTTTTCATCCTCTCCCTGTTCGTAGCCACAATCTCTCCAGCCCAGACCGTCACTGATCTCTCCGGCACCTGGGAGTTTGAAATCGACCGCAACGACGTTGGCAAGTCCGAAAACTGGCAGTCACGCCCTCTTGCCGAAAACATTGTCCTGCCCGCCTCCATGCCCCAGCGGCTCAAGGGTGACGACATCTCCGTCAAAACCCAATGGGTAGGCTCGCTCTACGACAGCTCCTATTTCCACAACCCTTATCTCGAGAAATACCGGCAGCCGGGCAACATGAAGCTGACTTTCTTCCTCACGCCCGACAAGCACTTTGTCGGAACTGCATGGTACCGTAAGCACGTCAGCCTCCCGAATCTCGACACAAAAGCCAAGCGGTATATCCTCTTCTTCGAACGTCCACATATCCAGTCAACGGTATTTGTCAACGGGCAAGAGGCCGGTACAGACCGCAGTCTCTGCGTTCCCCATCAGTTCGATATCACTGATTTTCTCCGCAAAGGCGACAACACTATAGCCGTCAGAATCGACAACCGCCCGGAGACCGTCGGCGTAGGGCAGGACTCTCACTCCATATCCGACCAGACGCAGGGCGACTGGAACGGCATCGTCGGCAAGATGGAACTCCGCGAACTCCCGGCGCTCCATGTTGAAAACATACAGGTCTTCTCCGACATCGACAAAAAAGTGGCACACTTGAAAGTGATACTCCACGGGTCTGTAAGCCGCCGAGCGAAACTGTTTCTGCTTGCCAAGAGCTTCAACGGGAAATTCACACACACAGCGCTCAAAACCATCACACTGGAAAAAGGCGATGGCGGCAAAACCATAGAGGCGGATATCCAGCTGGGCGAGGACATGCAGCTTTGGGATGAGTTCCATCCCAACCTCTACCGCCTCTATGCCACTATCGCCAGCGAAGGAGACAAAAACGCAAAGCCGCTCCTTAACGGCAAAATCGATTTCCTCTCCGATCAGTTCCTGAACCTCATGAAACGCAACTACGCCTTCGAGACGGTATTCGGCATGAGAAAATTCGAAATCAAAGGACGGATGTTCTATGTCAACGGACAGCAGACACAGCTTCGTGGAACGGTTGAGAACTGCGACTTCCCCATCACCGGCTATGCTCCCATGGACGTGGAGGCCTGGACCGACGTGTTCAAGGCATGCAAACGCTACGGACTTAACCACATGCGGTTCCACTCTTACTGTCCGCCCGAAGCGGCTTTCCTCGCTGCTGACCTCACCGGATTCTACATCCAGCCGGAGGGTCCCAGCTGGCCTAACCACGGCGTGAAACTGGGCTACGGACAGGACATCGACCATTTCCTCATGGAGGAGACACAGCGGCTCTCCAAAGCCTATGGCAACCATCCTTCGTTCTGTATGCTCGCCTGCGGCAACGAGCCGGCTGGCAGATGGGTGGAATGGGTCAGCAAGTTTGTCGATTACTGGAAAGCGGCTGACTCACGGCGTGTCTATACCGGTGCCTCCGTGGGCGGCGGATGGGCATGGCAGCCCAAGAGCCAGTATCATGTCAAGGCGGGAGCCAGAGGACTCGACTGGACGAGGACCCGGCCGACGGCGATGGACGACTATACGGCTAAAATCACCCACTATGCGGCGAAAGACATGGAGACGGACATCAACGAGCCGTATGTCAGCCATGAGACCGGACAGTGGTGTGTCTTTCCCAACTTCGATGAAATAAACAAATACACTGGGGTGAACAAAGCGAAGAATTTCGAGGTGTTCCACGACATTCTCAACGACCACCACATGGGCAAGATGGCTGAGAAGTTTTTCATGGCAAGCGGTAAGCTTCAGGCACTATGCTATAAATACGAGATTGAGCGCACCATGCGCACTCCCGACTATGCTGGATTCCAGCTCCTCGCCATCAACGACTACTCTGGACAGGGCACCGCACTTGTGGGAGTCACTGACGTGTTCTTCGACGAAAAGCCTTATATCGACCCAGACGAGTGGAGGCAGTTCTGCGCACCTACCGTCCTGCTCGCACGAATCCCTAAGTTCACCTACACCAACTCAGAGACATTCAACGCTGAAATCCTGCTCAACCACTTCGGAGAGAAAGAACTGACCGATGCGGAAATCAGCTACTCGCTGACCCTTCTTACCGACGAGCGCTTCGATTCCAAGACAAACAACCTCTACAAAGCCAACCAGGCTGAGGTCATGGCCAAAGGAACGGTGACGAACCGCACCTTCCCAGTCGGAGGGGTACAGCATGCAGGCAATATCTCCATCCCGCTTGGCAACATACCGGCACCGTCGCATCTGCGCCTCACCGTCACCATCAACGACACCGACATCGAAAACTTCTGGGACTTCTGGGTTTACCCACAAACGGTCAGAAGCAACGAGAACGGCATTTACATCGCCTCAGAACTCGATGCCAAAGCTGTGGAGACGCTCCGAAACGGCGGAAAAGTGCTCATCTGCGCAGGAAAGAACGTGAAATTTGGCAACGACATCGTACAGCAGTTCCTGCCAGTATTCTGGAACACCTCGTGGTTTAAGATGCGGCCGCCACATACAACCGGTATCTACGTGGATAACAACCACCCTATCCTGTCGAAATTCCCCACCGACTACTTCTCCGACCTGCAGTGGTGGGAGCTGACCAACCGCACACCGGTCATGCAGTTCGATGAGTTCCCTGCTGACTTCCAGCCCATCGTCCAGAGCATTGACACATGGTTCCTCTCACGCAAAATCGGCATGCTTTTCGAGGCAAACGTCCTCAACGGAAAAGTCGTCATGACAACCATGGACATCTCCTCCGATCTTGACAACCGCATCGCGGCACGCCAGATGAGAGAGTCCATCCTCGCCTACATGCAGTCTGAATTCTTCAAGCCTCAACTGCGCATTGAACCACAGCTCATCTCCAACCTCTTCACCAAGACTGCCCCAAAAGTCGATATGTTCACCAACGACTCTCCCGACGAGCTCAAACCCAAGATTAAATAGTTTGTAGTTTTTAGTTTATAGTTTTTAGTCATCCTTGGTCTCTAGTTCTCCTAGTTATTCTAGTTCTCCTAGTTATTATAGTTATTATAGTTTTCCTAGTTCTCCTAGAATTGCATGTAACCCCTAAAACTCTAAAAAAACAGAAATAATGCGAAGCTTAACCCTCTTTTTCACCTTCTGCCTGTCAGCCATCTCCTCCTCACAGGCTCAGACTTTCAACTTCTCCCTCGACGGCCGTGACCGTCAGGCACAACTGCTTACTCCAGCCGACATCTACACCAAAGAGAAAGGCTACGGATTCGACTTCGTCAACATCGTGAAAGAGTCCACACTTATCGACGCCAAGTTCAAGAAAGAAGACCGGGGCACATCACCCACCGCACCTTTCTTCCTCTCTGTCAACGTGCCCGACGGCAACTATAAAGTCACCGTCACCCTCGGCAACAAAAAAGTGGCAGGAAACACCGTCGTCCGTGCGGAGTCAAGACGCCTCTTCGTGGAGGACCTGCAAACGAAAAAAGGGGAGTTCAAGACATTCTCTTTCATCGTCAACAAGCGTAACACCGACATCTGGGGCAACGATAAGAACGGCGAGTTCAAGGTTATCGACCGCGTGAAAATCAAAGACCGCGAGAAGTCGAAACTCAACTGGGATGACAAACTGACCGTCGAAATCACCGGAGAGGCACCTGCCTGCTCGTCCATAGCCATTGAGCCAGCATCAGCCAACACCCCCACCCTCTTCCTCTGCGGCAACTCCACCGTCGTGGATCAGGACTTCGAGCCTTGGACCAGTTGGGGACAGATTTTCACCAACTGGATGGACGACCGTGTGGCTGTGGCGAACTATGCCGAGAGCGGAGAGTCGGCTGGCAGCTTCATCTCTCAGAACCGTCTCAAGAAAATCCTGTCGCTCGCCAAGGAGGGTGACTACATCTTCGTGGAGTTCGGCCACAACGACCAGAAAGCCAAGGCAGCTGGTTCAGGAGCATGGTACGACTTCTCGCGCAACCTCAAAATATTCATCGATGAGGCAAGAGCAAAGAAGGCCACTATCGTGTTTGTCACCCCGACCCAGCGCCGTCAGTTCGACGACAACAACCGTATCAAAGAGACCCACGGCGACTATCCCGATGCCATGCGTGCAGTGGCTAAACGCGAGGGAGTGCCCGTCATCGAACTCCACGACATGACACGCACCTTCTTTGAGACCCTCGGTGTAGAGGACTCCAAACACTCGCTCGTACACTATCCAGCCAACACTTATCCGGGACAGGACAAGAAACTCGAAGACAACACCCACTTCAACCCCTATGGAGCATACGAAATCTCCAAGATGGTGGTCATGGGCATCCGACAGCTCAACCTGCCAGTCGCCTCACATATCCGTCCAGACTTCCAGCCTTTCGACCCTGCTCGTCCTGACAGCTTCACCACCTTCCACTGGGTCAAAGGTCCCTTTACTGAAGCCACTAAGCCAGATGGAAATTAATATTTTAATGAAAGTTTATTCTGTGAAAGGAAGTCAACAGAAAAGCATTCTGAATAATCGGGTTAGTCTGAATACGCTGAATAATTAGCGTATTCAGACTAAAACCAACAACTAAAAAATCAGCTACTTGGTTATTGTCAGCACTCCGGCAGACAAGGGGGGAACAGAAAGCAGTACATCCTTTCCCTCAATCTTAGCTCTTGTCTTTTTCAGGGCAACGGCATTTTTATCCTCCATGCTGTTGGCGGCAGTCAGCGATTCTGGAGCATAATACGCAAACTCAGCATGTTTGATGCCAGTCCAATCACCCTTGACACGCAGTGTAGCAGGCTCATCTGCAGGATTCACCACTTTAACAATCACATCGGCACCATTCTCTGACAAGGTGGTGCTTATACTTAGATTGCCTGTCTCGCCGCTATACGCCAGCCGATATTTTGAGAAATGGTCGTACCATAGTTCCGTAACCTGGCAGTTTGGTGCCTTGAACAAGTCTTTATAGTCGAAGTTGATGAACGCGTTATTCCAGTCAGGCGCATCAGTACGACGCAGGAATAAGGCTGCGGCACCCATTGCCACCACGTCACGGGATTCACACATATTCAGGAATCCGCCTGCAAACAGCCCTGTACGCCAGTCGATGCTGTTCAGGTTCCACTCTGATATGAACAGCTTGATGTTAGGATTCGGACCATCGGCAATCATCTGGGCATAGCGGTCATACTGCTGTCCCAGACGAACTGGACCAGTTGCGTAACCACCCTGCTGCTCATAGTGGTGCAGGCTCAGATAGTCAAAATAATTGCCGCTACGCTTGATAAACTGTTCATCCTCACGGAATCCGCCACAGGCGATGATTTTTATTGTCGGGTCGATTTCACGCATGGCAGTACTGAAGTCGCGGACACACTTCTCGTAGCGTTCGATACCCATTTCCCACATCTCATTGTCTATCTCCCAGTATTTTACGTTGTATGGCTCCGGATGCCCGTTTGCCGCCCGCTTCGCACCCCATTCGTCAGTGGCGGGAGCGTTGCAGTAACGCAACCAGTGGAGCGCATCCTGGAGAATGCTGTCATACTCGTCGGCAGGACGCTCAAACTTGACACTCACGACAATAATCGGTTCGGATTTGACCTCCCGGCAGAAACGTATGAACTCATCGGTTCCGAAGCAGTTCTGGTCATAGTCCATCCACATCCAGTGCGCCCAACGCTCACGGTTCTCTTGCGGGCCGATACCCCATTTCCAGTCATACTGCGCCACATATCCACCGCCCGGCCAGCGCAGGCAGGTGGGGTGCAGCTCCTTCACGGCACGCAGGATATCTGGACGGAAACCACCCAGTCCCAAGCCTGTCTGAGTGGTCATAGTGACCATATCAATTTGCACCGTCCCGTTTCTGACTGCAATGGCAAAATCACCTTCGGCACTCTCCTGTGGCTCAAGGGTGAACTCATATTTCTTCCAGTCCTTGCCGACTTTACCGAGTGACTTACGTGCCACAAACCGGCCGTTTGTGTCGCGCAGCCCGACAATCAGCTCACCTTTGCCCTTTGCATAGATTGAGCCCACATATTTTTCGTCAGAGAGAATATGCTGCGGTCCCTGGAAAACACCTGCTTCATCTTTCCAAGCCTTGATTTCCTGTGAGTAACGCATATTCACAGCGTCGTCCTTGATAAGACGGTAGTTACCATTGCCGAATGCGGTCCACT
>JAEEOB010000103.1 GCA_016284045.1 Bacteroidaceae bacterium | reverse complement strand
ACAAGGACATGAAACCGGCGAATGTGTTCAGGAGGGGGGAGCAGTTTTATTTCGACCTTCAGGTGACCAACAATAACGATTCGCTGGTGATACTTCCCAACAACCTTCTCCATCCAGATGCATTCCGCATATACCATTCCAATGGAAAGGAATACGGTCTGCCCTACGACTATTGTGATGTCAAACAGAAAGGTGTTATCTTTTATCCGTCGGGTGGCGTGCGTCGCATCACATGCCGAGCTTTAGGTAAGGGCTACGACGAATGTGATGTCTACACCTTTGTCAGGGAAAGGCAGCACAAGCCAATTCCCGTCGGTAATTACTACACTTCGTTCGCCATCAATATTGGAAAGACGAGTTCTGTTACAAGTTTTCTTAAATTTACAATTATTCCTTAATATCTATAGAAAGGCTGTCGTTTTTCTTGTTTTTGTTCTAAAAAAAATGGAGGTGATATGAAAAGAATACTTTTACGAGGTGTCGTCCTTGCAATGCTTTTCTGCATGGAGGCATCAGGGCAGACTGTTCAGATGATGAATCTTGGTATTCCTGCTGACGCTTCGCGTGTGCGTGTTTACGGGAACACGGTGTATGCCGGAACGTCTGCTGGTCTCTACAGCTACGATCTTGGTTTGCGTGACGGCTGGCAGCTATGTGGTTTTGATGGTGTCAACGTGAAGGACTTCGTGAAGTGCGGCGATGCCATCACGGCCATCTCTGATGTGGGATGGGCAGCCGATGAAGGCTTGAATGCAGGAACGCATCTGCTTCGGTCTGAGGACAACGGCAAAACTTGGCAGGACGTATCGCCGTACGTGATGAATCCAAATGACCGATGGAACACCTACACCTTCTACTATGAGCTGGCGCAGGCAGCGAATAGTCCTGAACAGGTGTACTGCCTGCTGACAACCCGTCAGGTCTCCACCGTAGCGCGCGACATGTCTTCAATGATTGCGCGGGTGTCGTCCGATGGCGGTGCCACATGGACCGACCACAACTCCTGGCCCTATTCTTACGTGTTCTACCACATGGCGATAGACGCCAGCCAACCCGCCCATGTTTTGCTATGCTATTTAGACAACGCTGTGATGACACCCAGTCCAAGCCTGATGACTACCGACGACAGGTTCAGCACCCTGAATGGTGGTCCAATCACAGAATCGTATGAAATAGAACCATACAATGGCGAAGACCGTCCTGTCGTTGTCAGCGATGCCGCTTTTATTCAGCATTCTGATGACGGCAGCTCAGTGGTCGTTGCCAATAGTCCCGACAAGGGCGTATTAGAGGTATACGTCCACTATGTAAATGGCGAAAAGCCTGTGAACTACTTCCGTATGCTCAACAGCGACGTGCGTTTCCTACGTATGATAGACAGCAGTAGTGAGCCGAACGTTCTCTATGGTGTGTCGGTGGCCGATGAGGACGGTGGTCAGCAGGTGGGACTGTGGCGCAGCGACGACGGTGGCACCACTTGGGAGCTGCAATGCTCGCGCACCGTCAGACAGGCGACAACGACCAACTGGAAGCTATGTGAACATGGTGGCCGAGTGTATGTGTATGCCGACAAGAACCTCTTCATTTGTTCTACCAACGTCGGTGTAGCAACGGGCGTCAGCGATGACACGGCGACGGAGCCGACGAACACCGAAGTGTTCACGCTGGACGGCGTTAGAGTGTCGGTCGGTAAGGGAGCTCTCAGAAACCTGCCGCGCGGCATCTATGTGGTGAAGAGCGGGGGAAAGGCACGGAAGGTGGCGGTGAAGTAGTTCAGACGGCAGATTGTCGTTGAGCGTACCTTATATTTAGGATGCCATATCTTTGCTGGGCAGATAATCCTATAAAGTATCTTTTACTCAATGACAGGCGGAGCGCACACGGAGTGCCGCAGCGACTAACCCACGATGTGATAAAAGTAGGCAATCATGTAACCTCAACGGTAGACACTGGAGATGTTACTACTTCAAATGCAGATATTACCTTGAGGGCAAATAAAGTAGTACTTGATGCCGGAACACGCATATCTGTAGGTAGTACACTCAAGATACTTGAGCGTTAATTATGTGTTTTTTTTGATCATTGTTACATCTATTAAATTATAGTGAATATGAAACAAATGATGATGATTAGGCTTTTAGTCATAGCCTTGCTGTGGGCATGGCCTCAGCTTGTGCCGGCCCAGCACCGTTGGGCACTTGCAGTCTTGGATAAAAATGAGGGCAATCTATCTGTCATAGAGTACCATGGTCTTGCTGAAAGAGCCGCAAACGGGATGGAGTATTACCGCATTTTCGATGATAGCTACATATTCCATAGAGAGGCTTCAGGGCCGGTGAAGCTTCGTTATGGTTACCGTTTGTCCGGGAAACGGATCTATCTCTATGACTTTGAGAGCCAGAACGAGACGGTTGCGTTCGACTTCTCCCTTTCCCCAGGTGATGTCTTTACGACGTTCAATGGTATGGAATGGCGTGTGGAGTCGACCAAGGACACCCTTGTGAACATGTCGTTCTGTGGTACGGGTGAATGTGTGTCCAAGCGTCTGTTGTCCGTAAGGACTCTTGATGGCTCGATGTCAGACCAGTGGCTGGAGGACTTCGGGTCTTTCGCCAATCATTTTATGGTCAACTCCATGGAAAATGTGAGGTGCTCCCAAACACTGTGGGTTGAATATGGCATGGGCGAGTATATAGCCCGTCAAATAAGCGCAGACCCGATATACGCCCATGATTCCGGTTGGATGGATAGAATCTATGGCGATGATCCTGGCGCCGAGTTCACCACTTGCCGTTTTGATAATGGGCAGGTGGTGTTTGAGAGTGCACAGTGGTGGTATGAGCACCGCGATTACACCTGTTTCTATCGCACCGATGATGTGATTAGTGAAATCTATAGCTGTGAAATGAATCCACAAGTAGATGGCGGGACATTAGCTTTGCGGAAAGACATGATTGTGTTTGATGGTCTGCCGGCTCCATCCAGTGGCAGCTATACCGTCCATGTGGACGGCGAAAGCTTCAATACGGGCATTGTCCATGTCAGTACTCCCATCCTCTCAGAGACCCGATGTCACGATATTCTGGGGAGAGCGCTGCCGCAGGGCATGGCCAAAGGAGTTTATATACGTGGTGGGCGCAAGTTCTTGGCGAAATGAGTTCTCGATGGCAAGCGGCCCGCAAAGTGACTTCCCGAATTCTCAATCTGAGTAGACGGAATTCATAGCTCGCTATTGGTAACTCCATCCTATCAGGGCAGATAAGCCTATAGGGAATCTTTTTACTCAATGACGGGCGGAGCGCGCACGGAATGCCGCAGCGACTCTGCCTGTGCTTTTACTGATAATTCATTAAACAATCTTACCATTATGAAAAAGAAAACTATTGACGGCTTGCATGCTCTTCTAAAGGACGGTCAAGTAGACCAATGCGATGCGATATCATCTGGGCAGCAACCGTGCCGTGCTCAACGCCAGTGGTACGCTCGTACAGACCGACTAATATGGTGGCGAAGGTTCTGTCATTGACTCTTTGACGATTTACTATTTACAATAAGTGACGAATCAAAATTAACTAATATGATAAATGGAACACAGAGACTCAGAGGCACAGAGGGTTTTTATCTTTGAAAATTACCTCTGCGTCTCTGTGTCTCTGTGTTCAACATATAAGCCACCGAGGGCACCTTTCACATAGACCCGCTCTGCCGGATTTGAAATCCGGCAGCATCTGGTATAAGGATTTGTAATCCGCTTTCGTTCCGCATTACAAATGCTCATACTCATAGCGGTCGGATTGCAAATCCGACCGAGCGGATGTTTAAGTGAGAAGTGAAAAGTGAGAAGTGAGAGGTAA
>JAEEOB010000102.1 GCA_016284045.1 Bacteroidaceae bacterium | reverse complement strand
ACCTGAATATCCGCCCGAGCATGATGCGCATGGGATCACGTCTGTCGCGTGCCCTGACAAACCGCAACTACATCGGACGTCTGATGTTCGCCCACTCCACAGGCATCAAAAACGGCTGGGCATTCGCAGGTGCAGTAAACGCCCGTTACGGCGAGGAGGGTCAGCAGAAAGGAACTTACATGCATGCAGCAGCCATATATTTAGGAGCTGAGCGTTTCTTCAACCGCTATCACACCCTTTCGCTCTCGCTGTTGTTCTCACCGACGGAACAGGCCACATCCAGCTGGACAACAGAGGAGGCATACTGGCTTGCTAACTCCCACTACTACAACCCGTTCTGGGGCTATCAGAACGGCAAGAAGCGCAGTTCACGCGTGCGTAAGACGATGGAGCCGACAGCAGTGCTGACATGGGACTGGAACATCAGCCCTGAGACAAAGCTGACGACAACCAACATCTTCCGTTACGCCAAATACGGACAGACCTATATCAACCGTACGAACAATGCCGCCGACCCCCGTCCCGACTACTACCACTACATGCCGAGCAACGTGTTCAACGTGTACAGCGGTGTAGCTCCAAATGAGTGGGAATATAGCGAGTGGCGCAACTATGTTGGCTACTGGCAGGCATCTGAACGTAACCGTCAGATTGACTGGGACAAGATGTATATGATTAACCAGAACAGTGTGAAAAACGGAAGCGGCGAGGCTGTGTATTACCTTGAAGAGTCGCATCAGGACCAGTTCGCATGGAACCTTGGGTCCACTCTCCGCCACAATATAGACCGGTATAGCACAGTGAACGCCGGCTTGAACCTGAACCACACGACGGGTATGTTCTATAAGACGATGAACGACCTGCTTGGCGCCACTTACCACACCGACCTCGACCGTTTCGCCTCAAGCGACTACGGTGCCTACAGCAATGAGTCGCAGAACGACCTTGACCACCCGAGCCGTATAATTAAAAAAGGCGACAAGTTTGGCTACAACTACCATATCAACGTAAACAAAGGCCAGATGTGGAGTTCCTACTCCTTCACGCATAACAACGTGTCGGGAGTATTCAATGCCAACGTGAACGGAACGACCATCGAGCGTGTGGGTAAAATGCGCAACGGACGTTCACCAGAGCACTCAAAAGGAAGCAGCGGCACCGCCAAGTTCATGGGTGGCGGCATGAAAGCTCAGATTGGAGTTTCGGCAGGCGCCCATCATTTTTTCAACGTGAGCGGAGGATTTGAGTTCCGTCCGCCAACTCCAAGCATCAGCTTCCTGAATGTCCAGACACGTAACGCTTTCGTGTTCGACCTGAAAGACGAGTTCGACGTGTTTGGAGAGGCAACATATAAATTCAACTTCGGTAAACTCCGCGGTCAGGTGAAGGGCTTCCTCACCCAGTTCAGCGACGTGACTGAGCAGTCGCAGTTCTTCGACGACATCAAGCAGGAATACAGCTACCTGTCGATGACCGGCATCAAAAAACGCCACTACGGACTGGAGATGGCCGCCGAATACCGTTTCACCACCCAGTTCTCCGTTGATTTCGTGGGGTCCATCACAGATGCCAAATACACGAACAACGCTGACGCCGTGATATGCTACGACAAGTCGGACGCAGAACAGACCCCTCACTGGTGGGATCCCATCCATCATCACAAGCTGAAAGTGGTGACCGACGGCATGAAAGTGGGCTGCACACCGCTTACCGCACTCAGTCTGGGTGCGCGCTACAATGTGAACGGATGGTTTCTTGAGGCCCGTGCTAACTACTACGCCCGCACATATATCTATTTCTCCCCATACCTCCGTCTGACCGACGTGATGCCTGACGTGGCAAAGACCTTCGACCAGAACGGACACGGATCGTGGGCTGTGGATAAGATGAAGGGCGGTGTGCTGAAAGACGAGAACGGCGAAATCACCGGTTACTGTCCGAAGAGCCAGGAGAAATTCGACGACGCCATCATGTGCGACATTTCCATCGGCCGATCGTTCCGTCTGCATCACGGCAGGACGCTGAACTTTAACCTGAATCTGAACAACGTGACGAACAACCGAAACATGAAACTGCGCGGTTCGGAGCAGAGCCGTAACGACGACTTCGACAAGACCGGCAAAGTACGCTCTTATCAGTTCGCCTACAATTCGAAATACGCCTACGCTTATCCATTCACCGCATACCTGACCATCGGCCTGAGGTTCTGATGCGTCATGTGAGTGAGAAAACGTGAAAGATTATCATGAAACAACAAAGAACGAAAAAGATGAAAACAATGAAATTCTATCATATATTCGCTTTGGTCCTTACGCTTGCACTGCTGCCGTCGTGCAACAAGTTCGACTACGACACGCCAGATGTGAACCACGACATCTACAGCAGTGACCAAGAGGCCACAGGGTGCACGACGACGCTTGGCACATTGAAAGAGCTTTATAAAAACGTAATCGCAGACGAATCGAACCGTAACCGCTGGGTTGAAGTGACTGAGGACGTGATATTCGACGGATATGTATGTGCCAACGATGTCAGCGGCAACCTCTACCAGTCAATCTACGTGCGCAAAGGTGACGACTGCATATCTGTGGGGATCAACGACAACTCTTTATGGTGTACCTACCCTGTAGGCACCCATGTGAAAGTTAATCTGAAAGGGCTTTATATCGGCTCTTACGGTAACCTGGCAAAAATCGGAACCCCCTACACCACCAGCGGCGGCAACAAACGCTTAGGCGGCATGCCTAAGTTTAAGGCGGCTCAAAGCATCGAAATCATCGGTTTCGACGAAAAGGCTTATGAGGTCATGCCCGTAATCATCGACAGGGCTTGGCTCGACCAACACAATAACAATGACGACATGCACAAATGGTGTCCGATGCTTGTGATGGTAAACGACGCTGAAATTCACGGATTTAACAAACGTAAGGTCTATGCAGTTTATGACGACCGCGACGCAGGTAACGGCGTGAACGACACCATTTACGTTGGCGGAAAGAAATTCATCCTCCGTCAGAGCGCGCTGGCTGATTTCTCATCAAAGACCATTCCGACAGGAACGCTCCAAGTGACTGCTGTTCTGACCCGCTACAGCAACACGTGGCAGTTTACACTCAGGGAAGAACGCGATGCGGTTCCGCAGATACATATCGACCCGGTCACTCCCGATCCTGACGATGGGGACGATGAGGATGAAGAACCGGATCCAACCCCAGGCTCTAATGGAAACGGTACGATAGAATCACCTTATAACGTGGCAGAGACCCAGTCTGTATATGAAAACGCTGGCGGGAATGCCACCAAAGCTTACGTGACGGGCTACGTGGTGGGCTATGTGAACGGACAAGGTTTCAATGCAGAAAGTGCCATATTCGGTATGCCTGAAAGCCAGGAGACAGAAATTCTGATTGCCGACAGTCCTGAAGAGAACGACTACACCAAATGCGTGCCTGTGCAGCTGCCAAAAGGTGAGTTCCGTGATGGTCTGGACATTTACAGCAATCAGGTAATATTTGGTCAGCAAGTGCTGATTTACGGCTCTATAGAAAAATATTTTGGAGTGTGCGGTATCAAGGCTCCCACCTACGCCGCATGGGGCGAGACAGTAATAGGAACTGCGACAGCCAAAAAGCGATAATCTGAAGAAGTTAATTACATCTTCACTATTATAATAACCAAAACGCAACTAAAAAACAAACAAGATATGAAAAAGTTAATATTATCATTGATTCTGCCGCTTTTGGCAGTGGGAATCTTCACAGCCTGTGATGATGTTCCGTCACCTTATTATGTACTCAGTCCGGAAGAGATTGACATGACGATGGAAGGTGAAGGCAAAGCCGAAAAGCCTTACACCGTGAACGACGCGTTGAAAATCATCAGCGCCGGCACTTACAGCAGTTCGAAGGTATATTTAGAAGGTGTCGTGGTTCAGATAGATGATATCGACGACGACCAGTTCAACCGATACCATAACCTCACCTACTACATCGCCGACGAGAAAGACATTGCGGAAGACGGCTCAGTAAAGCAGCAGATAGAGGTATATCGCGGAATGGGCTTAGCTGGCGCCAACTTTGCAACGAAGAACGACCTGAAAGTGGGCGACCATGTGATTGTATGGGGACAGCTCACCCTTTACGGATCCACCGCGGAAGTGACCCAGGGCAGCTGGCTCTACAAACTGAACGACCAGACCGCCGGGAAGTTCGACAGCGACGAGGAGCCTGCAGGCAGCGGAACATTTGAGGATCCTTACAACGTGGCACGCGCCAATAACCTGATTGAGACAGGTGAATTCACAAAAGGAAAGAAGGTGTATGTGAAAGGTATCGTGTCGAGAGTGGATGACGTTGAGGACAGTGAATTTGCACGATTCCACAACCTCACCTACTATATCTCAGACGACGGAACCGCAGCCGGACAGCTTGAGGTTTATCGCGGAATGGGCTTAGGCGGCGCGAACTTCGAGAAGAAAGACGACCTGAAAGTAGGCGACGAGGTAATCGTGTATGGTGAACTTACCCTCTACGGCTCAACGAAGGAAATCACCCAGGGCAGCCAGCTGGCTTATCTGAACGGTCAGGAAAGCAAGCCGAGCGACCCGACCTCCGGCGAGGCAACCGGTGACGGTACGAAAGAGAATCCTTACAACAGCGTCGCTGCAAATCAGTTAGCAAACAGCCTGGCAGACAACGCAACTTCTGATGTCGTGTACATCAAAGGTAAGGTGGCATCAATTAAGGAAAATTATGACAGCAAGAATCCGAACACAGGACAATACTACGGTAATGCCACATTCTATATTTCTGACGATGGATCATCCAACGGCCAATTCTACATCTACAGGGCACTTTATCTTGGCAACAAGGAATATGACGGCAATGGTGACCTGTTGAATGTGGGTGACGATGTGATTATCTGCGGTAAGGTAACCAAATTCGTGAACAACTACGGAACAACCCTTGAGTCCGTTCAGAAAGAGGCATACCTATACTCACTGAATGGTAAGGTGGTTGAAGGAGGAAACACTCAGCCTTCAGGCGAGGCAACGGGTGACGGAACTCAGCAGAACCCTTACAACTGCGTGGCAGCCATAAATGTATGTAACGCTCTTGCCGCCGACACAAAGACCGATAAAGATGTCTATGTGAAAGGAACGATTGTGAGCATCAAGGAGAACTACAACAAAACTGACGATAAAGGCAATCCCTACGGAAATATCACATGCTTCATCTCCGATGACGGAACCACCACAAACCAGTTCCAGATTTACCGCGCACTCTATTTCGGCAATCAGCCTTGGACAGAGGGCGTCATGCCAAGTGTCGGTGACGAAGTGGTGTTCTGCGGAAAACTCATGAATTTCCGAGGCAACACTCCTGAGACATCCCAGAAAGAGGCATACCTCTACTCACTCAACGGTCAGACCCAAGACGGCAATGACCCTGATCCTGGGCCAGAGACCCCAGGCTTACAAGGTAAAGGCACTATGGAATCCCCCTACTCAGTCGCCGATGCGCAGCAGGTTTATGAAAAAGCAGGTGGAATTGGAAGTGCAACAACAGCTTACGTGACCGGCTATGTGGTTGGCCATGTGAACGGTAACAGCTATAATGAAAGTACCGTCACCTTCGGGTATCCGGAGAAAGCAGAGACCGAGATCGTGATAGCCGACAGCCCAGATGAGACAGACTATCTGAAGTGTATCCCTGTTCAGCTTCCGAAAGACGGTGAATGGCGTACCCAACTGGAGTTATTTGCTCAGCAAAGTCTTTTGGGACAGCAAGTGCTACTTTATGGTACTATAACAGATTATTACAAAGTATGTGGTATCAAGCCACCAACTTTCGCAAGATGGGGAAACATCGTGATTGGCGAAGCATCAGCGAAAAGGCGTTGAGATTTAAATATTTAAATATGCACAATGTACAGTTTGAAGTGAGTACGACGTACAACTTGAATTGTGCAAAGTACATAGCAGAACGATGAGAAAGATTTATTATTTCATAGTGTTAATCATGCTCGGCATTATAGTGCCGGGCATGATTACGTCGTGTAGTGATGACGGGGACGACAATGGCGGGAAATCCGCTCCGACAGACAAGTCGAATATAAACAGCAATTTAGCATTAAAAAACAAGAACAGCGATGTGATGCGTCTGGAAGTACCCCATGTTCGCACGGGCACTGGCATCTATTTCGTGTCGCATTGGGCAAAGATGAAAGATTTAGCCACAAAGACAGTAATGAACTACTGCTTTGAGTACGACTCGGCATGGTGTCACAGCCGATGGGTGGCATTCACATTCGACGACACGACGAAAGTGGGCAGCGGCAGCCGTAGTGATGCCTGGAGCGAGGACTTGAGTCTTCCTTCAGCCTGTCAGTTATTGCCCACCTCTTATAGTGGCAGCGGCTACACTCGCGGTCACCTCTGTGCCTCTGCTGACCGGCTGTTCTCGACCCAAGCCAACCAACAGACGTTC
>JAEEOB010000101.1 GCA_016284045.1 Bacteroidaceae bacterium | reverse complement strand
CAATGGTATGGATTGCAGCCATGCTTGCCTGAAAACAAGTTTTCAGCAACCATGCCCACAACCCATACCGCACTACGTGCTGACAAAACTTAACAAAAAGTAGAACTTCGTTCTTCAAAAAACGCTTTGCTTAACAAAAAGCCATCCGGTTTGATTGCCATAGCACAACTGATAATGTGTTGTAAAACAATAAATAATAACTTCAGAAACTTGAGTTAATAGTTTATAGTTTAAAGTTTATAGTGGCCATGCGGATGATATATTTAATGAAGAATGATGAATGAAGAATCTTAAATTTCTTTTTTTATTCATGTTTTTCTTGCACAAAAATCAAAAAAAGAGTAATTTTGCATATCTTAATCCAATAGGGTGCAGAATTATTCCCTGACAATAATCAAACTACAATATTATGAAAATAATCATCCTTTTATGCCTGCTTTTAACAGCAGCTCTCAGCATGAATGCCCAGAAATCTGTCTGCGGTGTGGATTTCGGTACAAAATACGACAAAGCGGAAGCTATCCTGGAAAACATTTTCGGTACGAAAGCCGAAGATTCTAACAGCACTACTATTTATTATTACGATAAACAGTATAAAGATTATTCCTGGAATACACTTCGGTTTAATTTCCAACAACTTCAGACAGAAAGAATTTTCAACGAATGTACTTTAACAAAAAAATTCGACACACCTGAAGAAGCATCCGAATTCCTTGACCAATTGGTGAAAGACTTGCAGTCCAAATATGGAAATGTGACAAAATCGGATGTGAACCGACATGGTTTCAATGATTACTATGGCGGTAAAAACCCTTACGATGCAAGCCGGCGCGGTTTCATGATTTTCGCCATGAAACTAAGTTCCGGAAAATACGCAGTAAACATCAGCTTCGGCCCCTACAACATGGCTGTGACCCGCTGACGAGTCAGTTTTTTTTCAGATGGAGTTATATTTCCTGCGGAAATGGAGCTATTATTATTTACGATTTAACTATTTACCATTTACCATTTATTTTTGGAATTTGGATGGAATTAAAATTGCAATTGGAGTTAAATTTCTTGCAGAAAATGGAGTTAATTTCCTGCGGAAATGGGAGTTAACGAGCCTTCTGCTCGTGGAGAAATTTCTGTAAAAAAACATCTACCAAAGTAAATACACTTTTAACTATTCACTGTTCACTATTCACTCTTAAAGCTGCTTGTCGAAGAACTGCAGGATTTGCTCCTGCACCTGCCGCCCGCAGCTGTGAGGGATATCAAGCAGTTCGGTCTTGAGGTTTTCATCTTTCCCCAAGCGGCTCCAAACCGCATGCATGGTCTGGAAAGCGGACTCCACGCCCGGGACGGGAAACAGCTTGTCCTGCCTGCCGCTGATGAAGAGCATGGGCTTCGGTGCTGCCAGAGATGCGATATGAGGATAGTCGAGATACTGACGCAGCCCCGGCAGGCAGTTGGCGAATCCGCCGTTCTCCTTGCGTCCGTAGGCTGTGGACAGCTGCACGTCGGTGGTGACCATCCAGCAGACTGCCGCCCCCACTTTCACGCGGTCGGACAGTGCTGAGAGCATCCAGGCACGGTAGCCGCCCATGGAACAGCCGGCACACCCGATACGGTCTTTGTCCACGAACGGCAAGGTGGCAAGGAAGTCGGTGGAGGCGATGTCGTCGTAATGCATGAAACCACAGAGGTCGCGTCCCAGCATCATCATGTTGCCGGCGATGATGTCGTACTTGCTTCGGTCCACTCCCTCTTTCCTGCCCCGCTCTCCCCACATGGGCGCGTCGGCGGAGAAGCAGACATAACCATGACGGGCAAGGAAGTCGCCGAGATACTGCCCCTCATACAGACTGGCAGCCCAGGCGTCGGCATCCTCCATCACCTCCGCCTCCTCACCAAACGGGCGGATCATCTTCTCCTTGCCGATAAAGAGATGGGCACCGTGGTCGTGCAGCAGGTTGACAGCAGGGAACGGTCCCGGTCCGTCGGGCACGAGCACATAAGCCGTGATCCTGGCGTAGGCATTCACGTTGAACCGGATTTTCATCGCCTTATAGCCGTCGCGCTGCTCCTCTGCAACGACCTCCATATCGAACTTCTCTGCCGGTTTAGGCGGTGTCAGCATACATTCGAACACCTTCGCCCTTGCCCGCTTCTTCCATTTCGTGAACGACCGGACGCCGGAGTTCTCCCAGGCGAGCGGATAAGTGAGCTCCTGCTTGAGCTGATCCACATAAGTGGGGATTTCTGAAGCAAACTCATAGTTCGTGCGCTTCTGCGGTTTCTGCTGTGCGAAAGCCGTCAGAAAACAGCATGACGCAAAGATTAAAAAAATACGACGCATTTTGAAAAGGGGGGGGAATTTTTATTTGAAGCTATTATTATTTACGATTTAACTATTTACCATTTACAATTTATTTTTTGGAATTTGGAATTAATCTTTCAGATGGAGCTATTATTATTTACGATTTAACGATTTACGATTTACGATTTATTTTTGGAATTTGGATATTTAATCTTTCAGATGGAGCTATTATTATTTACGATTTAACGATTTACGATTTACTATTTATTTTTGGAATTTGGATGGAGTTAAATTTCTTGCAGAAATTGGAGTTAATGATTCTGCGGCTCGTGGACGGCAGGAATAAAAAACCTCCCGTTTGGGAGGCTTTTATTATCAGCAGACCATAGAGCCTGGTTTGACGTTATGCTCAAGGGTGGTGACAGCGAGTGAGCCGTCGAAATCCTCTGCAGAGAGAATCATGCCCTCGCTGACCAGCCCGTTCTTAAACTCACGCGGGGCGAGGTTGGCGATGAACAGCACCTGCTTGCCGACGAGCTGCTCGGGCTCGTAGTATTTGGCGATTCCGCTGACGATGGTCCGTTTCTCCAGTCCGTCGTCGATGAGGAATTTCAGAAGTTTGTTCATCTTCTTCACCTTCTCACATTCCAGCACCGTGCCGACACGGATGTCGAGCTTCTCGAAATCCTCGAAGGGGATGACCGGCTTAACCGGCTCTGCCTTTGCCGCTGCAGCCTCATTCGCACGGATGGTGGCAGCCAGCTTGTCTTTCTGATACTGCACCTCCTCATCCGTCACTTTCACGAATAGAAGGGCTGGATCCGCCAGCTGTTTGCCTGGCTTGAGCAGTTCATTGCTGCCGAGGTCCTCCCACTTGAACTCCGTCATGTTGATCATCTCACGGAGTTTACGGGATGAGAACGGGAGGAACGGCTCAAAGGCTATGGCGAGGTTGGCAGTGAGCTGCAACGAGATGTAGATGATGGTCTTCACACGCTCCGGGTCGGCCTTGATGACTTTCCAAGGCTCCTCGTCGGCGATATATTTGTTGCCGATACGCGCGAGGTTCATCGCCTCCTTCTGTGCCTCACGGAACTTGAAGTTGTCGAGCAGACGCTCCACCTCTTTCTTCACGTCGGCAAACTCGGCAAGCGTGGCTTTGTCGCTTTCGGTCAGCTCCCCACACTCGGGCACGATGCCATTATAGTATTTCTTTGTAAGTTGGAGCGCGCGGTTCACGAAATTGCCATATACCGCCACCAGCTCGTTGTTGACATGAGCCTGGAAGTCGGTCCACGTGAAGTCGTTGTCCTTTGTCTCGGGTGCGTTGGCGGTGAGCACATAGCGCAGCTCATCCTGCTTGCCAGGAAGATCCTCAAGATACTCATTGAGCCAGACGGCATAGTTACGGCTCGTGGAAATCTTGTCGCCCTCAAGGTTCAGGAACTCGTTTGCCGGCACGTTGTCAGGGAGGTTGTAGTCGCCGTGTGCCTTGAGCATGGATGGGAACACGATGCAATGGAACACGATGTTGTCCTTCCCGATGAAATGAATCAGCCTGGACTCCGGGTCCTGCCACCATTTCTGCCATGTGCCCCATTTGTCGGGTTGGGCATCGCACAGCTCCTTCGTGTTGGAGATATAACCGATAGGTGCGTCGAACCACACATAAAGAACCTTTCCCTCAGCCCCTTCCACCGGGACGGGTATTCCCCAGTCGAGGTCGCGTGTGACGGCACGCGGCTTCAGACCGGTGTCGAGCCACGACTTACACTGTCCATACACGTTCGGACGCCACTCCTTGTGCTGTCCGAGAATCCAGTCTTCCAGCCAGGGCTGATACTGGTCGAGCGGAAGATACCAGTGCTTGGTGGTCTTCTTCTCAAGCGGCTTGCCTGAATTCGCGTTATAGGGATTGATCAGCTCCTCTGGAGAGAGGGTCGCTCCACAAGCCTCACACTGGTCGCCGTAAGCACCCTTGCTGTGACAACGCGGACATTCACCGCGGATATTACGGTCGGTGAGGAAAAGGTTTTCGTCGGAGTCAAAAAACTCCGCCTTCTCAATCTCTATGAACTTACCTTCGTCGTAGAGCTTACGGAAGAAATCAGCTGCAAACTTATGATGGATGGCTGAAGTGGTTCGGCTATAAACATCAAAGGAAATTCCGAAATCCTCAAATGATTTCTTGATGATATTGTGGTAGCGGTCCACCACATCCTGCGGTGTGCATCCCTCTTTCTTTGCCCTGATCGTGACAGGCACTCCGTGCTCGTCGCTTCCGCCGACGAAAAGCACGTCCTCCCCTTTCAGGCGGAGGTAGCGCGCATAGATGTCTGCAGGCACATATACTCCTGCAAGGTGCCCGATATGGACTGGTCCGTTGGCGTAGGGCAATGCTGATGTGATTGTTGTTCTCTTGAATTTCTTTTCCATATTGTTGTCTGTTCTTTTTTTGCGTCTGCAAAGTTACAAAAAAACGAGAGCAGCACAAAGAAGAAACACAGTTTTTTCTTTGTATTTCCGAGTGAATTTTTTTTGGAGTTAAATTTCTTGCAGAAATTGGAGCTATTATTATTTACGATTTAACGATTTACGATTTACTATTTATTTTTTGGAATTTGGATATTTAATCTTTCAGATGGAGCTATTATTATTTACGATTTAACGATTTACGATTTACGATTTATTTTTTGGAATTTGGATGGAGTTAAAATTGCATTTGGAGTTATATCCCTGCGGGATGGAGCTATTATTATATACGATTTAACTATTTACCATTTACGATTTACGATTTATTTTTTGGAATTTGGATATTAAATCTTTCAGATGGAGCTATTATTATTTACGATTTAACGATTTATGATTTACGATTTATTTTTTGGAATTTGGATATTTAATCTTTCAGATGGAGCTATTATTATTTACGATTTAACGATTTACGATTTATTTTTGGAATTTGGATGGAGTTAAAATTGCATTTGGAGTTATATCCCTGCGGGATGGAGAGTTAACGAACCTGCGGCTCGTGGAGGACAGTTTTGCAGATGAAAATCTAATGGTGTAACCACTCTAAACAGTCCACACCCCCAGAGACATTATGTTTTCATGAACTTCAGAAACTAATATTCATCATCGTCTGGGGGTGGCATGGGGATAACGGGAGGATCCACACCATTATCATGTTCCTTCCATGCGGATGTGGTCATGCAGTTGATGACGGCAAGAGAGGCAGACGGGGCATTGTGTCCCGCACAATCGACTGGCGTAGCACGAGATATGGCCGTTTTTTTCACGATAACAAAAAGATGGGGGAAATCCCTATATGGTTTAGGGAAAAAAGCATCTCCATTTAGGATTTATCCTTAATTTATTTGGTCAGGTTGTCGTAATTTTGCACCAGATTTAGAAGACGAGATTATTTACGATTTATGAATTTACGATTTACGATTTTAGATTTATTTTTATCGAGACGCAGGAATTGAATACGAATAAGATTTTCAAGATTTTCAAGAAAAAGAGAATATCCGAGAGATTTATCAACGAATCATAAACTCTAAAACATAAACGACAATGAAAAGAATTCGTACATTATTCACAGCAGTTGCTCTCTTCTTTGCAACGCTGACAGTAAACGCCCAGCCAATGACCTACGAGGCTATGCGCATGAACGCGCGTTTCCTCACCGACCGTATGGCATACACACTGGGATTGAGCGCAGACCTGCTTGACGACCTGTACTACATCAACTACGACTACATCTGCGGTGTGAACGACTACCTCGACGATGTGGCGTTGGGACTGCGCTACGACGACTACTATGCAGTGCTTGCCGCACGCGACCTTGCCCTGCAGGCATTGCTCCCCTCTTACGTCTGGACGCGCCTGATGGCAATCGACTACTTCTACCGTCCGATTTCGTTCTATGGACACCGTTGGCGCTTCAGCATCTACGCTTACGACAACTACTACAACCACTGGTATTACAGCGCACCATGGGGGTGGGACCGCTATCGTGGAGGACACTTCTTCGGAGGAATGCATCCGGGACACGGGCATGGAGCACATTTCCGCAGCGGACACTTCGGTGAGCACGGACGTAGAGGAAATTTCGGTCCTGGCGGCGGCGGACGCGGCGGTGAGTTTGCACGCGGTGGCGGCAACCGAGGCGGCGGTGGCTACAGAGACGGACGCGGCGGTGGCAACCGTGGAGGTGACGGCTACAGAGACGGACGCGGCGGAGGAAGCCGGCCTGGCGGAGGAAACATAGGAGACAACCGCGGTGGCGGCACTCGTGGCGGCGGTACCCGTGGAGGTGACGGCTACAGAGACGGACGCGGAGGCGGAAGCCGGCCAGGAGGCAGCATCGACGGTAACCAGGGCGGAAGCAGCCGCAGAGACTATCACCTGAGAGGTGACCGCGGTGGAAGCTACAGCTCTGAAAGACCAGCTACCCGTAGCGGATTCAACAGCTCATACGACCGTGGTTCCGTATCAAGAAACAGTTCTTCCCGTTCTACTTTCGGAGGCAGCAGAAACAGCTACGGTGGTGGAAGAAGCAGTTTTGACAGCGGAAGAAGCAGTTTTGACAGCGGAAGAAGCAGCAGCATCGGAAGCGGAAGGAGCAGCTATGGAGAGAGCAGAAGCAGCAGAAGCTTCGGCAGCGAGAGAAGCAGCTTTGGAGGTAGCAGGAGCAGCAGCTTCGGTGGCGGAAGAAGCAGTTTTGGAGAAAGCAGGAGCAACGGTAGCTTCGGAGGCGGAAGGAGCAGCAGCTTCGGTGGCGGAAGAAGCAGCTCGCCAGCGGGCAGAAGTTCCTTCGGTGGAGGTGGCGGCCGCTCTGGTGGCAGCTTCGGAGGCGGACACAGCGGTGGCGGCCGTTCAGGTGGCGGCTTCAGTGGCGGCGGACGCTCTGGTGGCGGCGGTCATGGTGGCGGCTTCGGAGGCGGACGCGGCGGACGCAGATAAAAAGCCTTCCTATTTTAACAAAAACCATACCTTAACTTAAAGTAATAAAACCAATACCTTAACTTAAAGTAATAAACCCAATACCTTAACTATGAGTCAATAGGTGGCAGCTTTAAGGGTAGAGAGATGTTTTCAGAGATAACGACTTTTGGAGAAAACGAGTTTTTAAGTGAAAAGTGAATAGTGTATTTACTCAGAATACAGATAAAAAAGAAGGCAAGAACTATAAACTAAAAACTAAAAAACGAACATACTCTCTTTCTACATATTTTAATTTATTGGTTATGGGCAACCTCTCCTCGTGATGAAGGGAGGTTGCTGCTTATCTGTAAGAGCAAATCCTTATGGGAGTCTGTTATTCTTCTTGAAATACCCTCACATAGTCTATCTCATAGCGCATGGGGAAGGCGTCGATCTGCGGCTCACCTCCGTTGTCGCCACCGATAGCGAGGTTCAGCAAAATATAATGTGGCTGCTGAAAAGGATTGTCGTGTTTGCCGGGCAATCCATTGATGGTGTTGGATGTGTCGATATTGTTGAGCAGTTCTCCGTCCAAATAAATAGCAATATGGTTTTCATCCCAGTCCATCACCCATAAATGGAATTTTTCACTCCAGTAAGGGTCTTTCTCTAAAAAATGGGCATAAGGAATCCGTTTGGAGTTCCAGAGGGCATTGTAACGTCGGTCGCTTCCCCATGCTGCATTGGCAAGGATATGGGGGATTCCGTTCACATGATAGTACTCCATGACATCGATCTCTCCGTTCGACGGCCACTCCATCTCGTTGCCGAGAGTCCAGATGGCAGGCCAGGAGCCCATCACTGCCGGGATGCGTGCCCGAACCTCCATGTGTCCGTACTTGAACGAGAACTTACCCCGTGTGTTGATGCTCGCTGACGAATAGCGTGCAAACGGGCGGTTCCGCTGCCAGTTTCCGCTTCCCTCTTGATAACGGGGATTGGGAATAGAGTCAAGTCTGCCCTCAAGCACGAGAATACCGTCGAGCTTGTAGGCGTTCTGCGGCTGATACCACTGGTATTCATGGTTGCGGACAAATCCACGCTCATAATTCCAGCTTTGTTCATCGACGGATCCGTTCCCGTCAAACTCATCGTGCCATATCAGTTTCCACGACTGCTCGCTGTCTTTGGATGCTTCCTGTGCACCTGCTGTGCTCATGAAAAGCGACAGAAGCAAAAAAATAATGATTCGTGTCATAACTAATTCTCCAATGAATTATAAATAGGTAAATCGTAAATGAATTGATTCTTCGGCAAAGATAATGATTATTTTTGACTTCATCACCTCCAATTTAGAACAAATACAATGATATATGCCCTTATCACGTTAAAAAATATGAATAATAGCCATTTTATTTGGTGGATTAAAATAAAAAACACTAACTTTACAACCGAATTCATTACATTTATTCATTATTAATCAAAAAAATTAGAGAAATGAAAAAGTTATCAATTATCTTAGTAGCTCTCGTAGCTGTGTTTGCAGTAGCATGCAAGAAATCTTCTCCTGTTGACACCATCGTGAAAATGATGAACGACTACACCGAGAAAATCAGCAAGGCAGCCTCTTTGGAGGATGTTATGAAGATTGGTCAGGACATGGAAAAAGAGTATGGCGAGTTTGCAGAGAAAGCAGTAAAAGAGTATGGTGAAGACTTTCAGCCATCTGCTGACGAGCAGAAGCTCGTTGACGAGGCACAGGCTAAGTTTGAGGCTGCTATGCAAGAGGCTATGAAGAAGTTCACTCCTGCAGGTGAGGCTGAGGGCGAAGAGGCTGAAGGCGAAGAGGCTACTGCTGAGGAGGAGACTCCGGCTGAAGGCGAAGCAGAAGCTCCTGCAGAAGAGGCAGAGGCTCCAGCTGAAGGCGAATAATCATCTCTTTCGCAAAACGACTAAAGGAGGGTGTGGAATACCACATCCTCTTTTTTTATAACACAATTTATACGCCATATATCCCTTTGCTATTCGGACGCGACAAAATGTCCGTCGGGCGTGATTCCCTCTGCCGACACACACATCATGGTGCAGGTGGAGTTGTTGTAGAATTCCACCGTGGCATTGCCTTTTTCGTCAGCCACGATATCAGGCTCCCACCAGAGTGTGCGACGGTAGTCGTCGGGTATGGGAGGAATGATGCTGTAGTCTTCGGTCTTGAATTTCGTCGGGACGTCGTAACCCTGGAAATAAGTGCGACGTCGGCCTTTCTTGCTTGCCGTACTGTAATAAGGGTGGGTGTAGAGATGTACAGTAACAAATTCGCTTTTGCTGCCCCCCTCCGGCACATTCACGTAGATGGACTTCACCTCATCCATGAATACAGGCGGAATCACGAAACGTGACCCCCCGATGCCATATTCCACAATTCCTGTATAACCAAACCAAGTATTATCGACATACCATGAGATGTTATGTCCTTTATACATGGCACTGCCATAGATAAAATAATTCTCATTCTCCTCAGGCCCATCAAAACCCACAATCGCCTTGCCGTCCATCCCGTTCAGATTATCGATGAGCCAGTCATACACGCAGGGATTCACCTCGCCACGGTCGGCATAGGCGTGTGAGATTCTGTCCGCGTCGAAATAGAGGTCTGCACGCAGCCGCCCGTTGTATTCATCCCTCATCCAACTGCGGTCCGGCTTGTAGTTTCTCCAATCTTTCTTGACTTTGATTACAGCGGTGGAGGTGACATACTCGTTTTTCCCTACACGTTGCATGGTCGCACGCTGTTTGTCCATTTGCAGGAAAGACACCAGATCGGTCTTCATTTCTAGTGATTGTGGGAACCTGCCGTTCTGCTCAGCCTCAACCGCGGTGACATAACGAGTTTCTGGCTCAAACTGCCGGTCGATCATCACCTCGAATGTCTTGAGCTTATCGTTTCTCGTTGTGACAATCTGCATGTTCCAGAGACTGTCGATGTCAGGAATCCTGAAAGCATAGAAGCCAGTGCTGTCGGTACGCGTTTCTCCATGGATGACCTGCCCTTTCCTGTTGAATATATACAGCCTCATGTTCACCTCCCTCACATCATGCTTCTTCTTCCATCTATTGAGCGATGGCTTCAGACGGCCATACACATAAAGCTGGTCCTCTATCTGCTGCGTACGTCTCCCTCTCCACGGCGACACATCCGCCATCACCTTCCAGTCGTACCGCCGCCATCCGTTAATAAGCATCAGCATGTCGGCAGCCCTTCGGTGCTCTTCGTCATCGCTCTCAAAAAAGTAATCGGGATTGGGAATGTATCCCCGTACATCAGACCCGAGCAGCATATATGTGTTGATGTTACCCGCTTTCCCGTTGACCAATCCTGCCGCATCCATGGCAGAGAAGGAAAAACGAGTGTTCGGAACCGTGTGGAGTTTCAGCCTGAGCTTGCTGCATGGGCGTAACGTGTCTTTGGGAATATCAACAAGGATAGAGTCTGTTCTGCTTGCTTTCGGACAGATAAAGAAAAGTCGCTCAGCATGTATATGCCCTCTGGTGTCGAAAAGGGTGAGCTGGTTGACACCGGGCTTGAGCTGGCTCCGTCGGAAGCAGATTTCGTTTTCCCCGTTCATCCTTAGTGTGTCGGTGAAATAGACATTGCCGTTGTTCATCATCGTAAACCCCATCAGCTTATCTTTCATGGCATCGGTTGACAACAACGAGGCTGTGACACCATCACTGTGAATGGCATCCATACGCATTACCACCCCCTCATCAAGCACATCGGGCATATCGAACTCCAACATCTTCTGGTCAGCGGTGGTCAGTTTCAGCGTGAGCTTCGTGTCTCCGGGGATGATGTCGAACACGCCTCTTCCGTCTTCACCGCTACTCACGATGGCAAGTGTGTTACCCGACTCATCGACCACTTCTCCCATTAACTCCTCTGGCTCATGTTCTTTGTTGAGCACAGTAAACGCAACCCGGCTCAGCAGCCCTCTCACCAGCTTACCGCCCTCAGGATAGAGGTTCACCTGATATCCTCTTCCTCTACGCCGTTTCTTTCTAACGGGGTCGAGCGTGGCGAGGGTGTCATCAGCTAAATCGCGCACGGGCAGCTGCTTGAAATAAGCAGAGGCATCGATTTCCGGATGGCTATAGTCACCCTCATTCCGCGGCTTCTTGAAAACTGGCAGGACCCGCGAGAACGCGGTCTCGTCACCGAAATTCAGCATATACCGCGTGTATGCCCTGACTTCGAAAAATCCCGTTCCGACAAGGCTGTCGAGGGGTATGGCACCGTGTGCCTCACCATGCTCGAGTTTCAGCTTGCATTTGTGTTGGACGAATCCGCTAGGGTTGAGCAAATCGACATAGAGCACTTTACTCAGGTCTGTCGGGCACGATTTGTCGGTTCGCACCACGTAAGCCTTGAAAAAGATTTTCTCACCCTTGAAGTATGCGGTGTTGTCGAAATGGACATACACCTTCTCCTGCGGATAGGAAGCCTGAAATATCTTGACATGCCTCATGCATGCCAACATATTAAACAAATCACTATCCTGTTCTGTCGATTGGCTGTAAACACCAAAAGAAGGAATCAGAAAGAGCAGAAAAAGGATGATATTTCTCATTATGTTAAGGTTTTTCGGTAATTAAGCAAAGTTACAAATTATCGGCAACAAAAACAAATAACTTGAGTTTCGGATTTAGATATTTTACAGGAATTACTCATGAATTAATTGATTTTTTTCTACAACGAATTTTCGAATTTTTCAAATGAACAATGCCAAACTTGTTTGAGTATTGTCATGAAAAAGAGAAAAACTGCGAAGCGAATTCATACGAATTTTCACTCTAAGTTTGCAGCACGAATTAATCACAAATAATATTTTGGTACTTCGGGATTTCGTGTGGAAATTGTATCGGACAAAAATCTGAAAGATTTAGAAGAATGGAGAATGAAAAATAAGACAAAAGTTGCAGAAAAAAGTCAAGGTGTGTCCAGCAGATTGCACACACCCTGATTTTTGTAAGTCTTACCGCTCAGTTTATTCCTCTTGCTTTTCTTCTTCTTTTGGCTGTTCGGTATTACCACCGACTGCATTTTCCAACATGGCTGCGGTGACCTCCTGCATCTTCGCTTCCAAATTTTCTGAGGCTTTTTCAAGTTTGGCAGCAGCCTCCTTGGCGGCACCAGATTCTCTCAGATTGCAAAAATCCTCGTTCTCACTGATTTTTTGTACTTCCTCAGCGAAGGCTTGCACATCTTCCATCGTTGTGGCATTCTCAAGTTTCGCCACAGCCTCATCAACGGCTTTCACGAACTCTTGCTCAATCTTCGGGTCGTTGGAGCAAGACACACAGAACACACAAATCAGGCCAATTAAAATAAAAGACAATTTTCTCATGTGGTTTTGAATAAAAAGTGATACAATCAGGTTGTCGAAAGCAAATTTACAACAATTATTTTTAGTAGCAAAAAAAAAATTTGTATTTTTGCAAAAACAACATGTTAAAACCATAAAACTAAACGATTATGCGGAATTATTTTTTGATGACTCTGATGCTGATGACGGCATTATGCGTGAACGCACAGAAGAAAGGAGAGTATCTTGCCTGTACGGGCAACAACGTGAATGTTCGTACCGGCCCGGGTCTGAAATACAGTGTGCAGACCCACTATGGCGACCAGAAGATTCAGCTGATGAAAGGTTTCGGCGTTGGTGACGGCTTTGTGGAATGTGAGCATGAGACAGGAAACTGTGTGCTCGTGTATGAGGGCAGGAAAGAAAATGGTTTCATGCTTGTAAGCTATCTGGGCGAGGGAACGAACATTCAGGGCTGGGTCTCCGCCCAATACCTTCGTAAGGTATGCCCATGGTGTGAAGGATATCCGAAGACTTACGACGACTGCGACAAAGAAAATCCTCGTCTGCTGAAAGTGTGCAAGCATTGTAAGGGAAGAGGATATTGATTCAACAAGAAGTGGAAAAAGAGTTACTCAAGGAAGCAAAGAGAAAAATGAACAATCGTGATACATATAAGCTGAGCTCTGAGTTTTTCCTGAAGTCTGTTGCAGGCGGTGTGCTAATTGGTTTCGGATGCATTGCCTTTATGATGTGTGATAACAAAGTAGTCGGTTCGTTCCTGTTCAGTCTCGGACTGCTGACAGTCATCATAACCCAGTCGAACCTCTATACAGGCAAGATCGGATATGCCAAAGCCGAGCTCAGGCATTGGTTTTTGTTTCTGCTGCCAGTATTACTCATCAACCTGCTCAGCATCGGGATAATCGGTGTGCTGTTCGGCAATTTCTCCGACCTGCCTATTGACACATCCGCTTTGCTCGCAAACAAATACAATGAAAGCATGATGGCGGCGCTGCTCCGCTCTTTCGGATGCGGAGTGATGATGTTCATTGCGGTGGAAGGGTACAAGAGGATATCCAACCCGCTGATTGTCATCATGCCGGTGATGTGCTTCATCCTCTGCGGATTCGACCACTGCATTGCCAACTATGGCTATATGGCGATGAACAACGATTTCTTCTGCCCACAACTCATCATGTGGATTATAGGAAATTCTATAGGTTCCATTATACTAAAATTCCTGACATTCAACAATGTTGTGAGCAATTCAAAAGACGGTGGATAAATTCGATGTGACGAAATAACACAGATTATTACTTAATTTAAATCAATAAAAAATGACAGAGTCAAAGAAAAACAGCAATCTGATTGCTATCATTACGATGTGTTTCATCTTTGCGATGATCAGTTTCGTAACCAATATGGGCGCACCATTTGGAAATGTATGGGGACAGCAGTTTCCATTTGCCAAAGCATGGGGTAATCTCATGAATTTTGCCGCTTATCTGTTCATGGGAATTCCCGCAGGTAAGATGCTGATTAAATATGGTTATAAGAAAACAGCGCTTATTGCATTAATCGTCGGTATAATCGGACTAGTCCTTCAATATCTGTCAAGCATTGTCGGCGACTCGATTACGGTGTTTGTTTATGAAAATTATGAGATTTCAGGATGGGTTAACGGTGTGAAAGAGACCACCACCCAGGATATTAACGTCACATTGAACCTGTTCATATATCTTATTGGCGCTTTCATCTGTGGTTTTTGCGTATGTATGCTGAACACCGTGGTCAACCCGATGCTTAACATCCTCGGAGGAGGCGGCAACCGTGGTAACCAATATATACAAATCGGGGGCACACTGAACTCACTGACTGCCACTTTAACGCCTCTGCTTGCAGGACTTCTCGTTGGGGAGGTTACTAAGGACACCAGCATGAGCGATGTCTCTCCGTTATTATTTATAGGTATAGGCGTGTTCGCCATCTCATATTTTATTATCCGCAGTGTCAACATTCCCGAGCCGAATCTCGGCAAGGAACAACTTAAATACGAAAAAAGTCCACTTGCATTCAGACATTGCTTACTCGGGGTGATAGCCATCTTCTTTTACGTCGGTATTGAGATTGGCATTCCGATGGAGCTGAATTTCTATATCACGGATTTCACGAAAGGTTCCGCCGCTATCGGAGGAATTTTGGCAGCCTCATACTGGATTATGATGTTGGTGGGACGTGCCAGCTCGAGTGCGCTTTCCGGCAAAATCTCAACCAGAACGCAGTTGACTTTTGTGTCCAGCCTAGCTATTATTCTATTATTGATCGGTATCTTTATGCCTGAGAGTTCAACTTTTAATGTAAGTGCTGAAGAAACAATTAACGGTGTGAAGCAGTCGGTTGAGAAGCCTATTCCGATTAAATGTATATTCATTGCCGCATGTGGTTTATGTACCTCCATCATGTGGGGCGGCATCTTTAATCTCTCGGTTGAAGGTCTTGGCAAATACACAGAAGCCGCTTCAGGCATTTTCATGACTTTAGTTGTCGGAGGCGGAATCATGCCGCTTATTCAAGACTCAATCGCCACTTCTACCGGATATATCAACAGTTACTGGCTTGTAATCGCCATGTTAGCATATATCCTCTTCTATGCCCTCATTGGCAGCAAGAACGTCAACAAAGACATACCTGTGGATTAAAGTTTGCGAAATCTTTTAAGCATTGTATATAGCAAAAATTGCAAAGTAGAGTTATCAAAACAGGCTTCACTGGCATCACACAACCTTGTGTATTTACAGAAATAAGTTGTATCTTTATGGAAATCATTTATTAAGTCTAACATAAAAAAGAAATCAGCAGTCAATTACCAAACAGATTAAGTCAAATAACATGAAACATTTATTGACATTACTCATTACCGTTCTCCTGCTGCCGACGACAATACGTGCGCAGAAAGAACGTGAGATTATCCCCGTAAACTGGAAGGAAATAAAAGAAGTTGCAGTTAAAGAACCGCAACGGATAAAGAATCTTGTGTCCAGGCTGTCGGCAGAAGAGACCGACACCACCATGACCAAAAACGAGCGTATCTTGGCTTATTATGGACAGTCGTACCTCACTCCTGACACCGAAACGGGAAAAGGACGGAATCTGGACGAGCTGATGAACCAAGGAAAGTTTGAGGAATGCCTTGCCGGAGCGAAAGAATTGCTAAAAACGAACCCCGTCAGTTTGAAAGCACTTTCCAATGCGACGTTCTCTATCGTCAGTATATTAAGAGGTTCTGATAATCCAGATGAGAACCGCCGCAAAGAGGGGCAGGTCTATTTCAAACGTATGGAAGCGATATTCAACACCATCTCCGCTACAGGCGACGGGTCGGAGAAGCACCCTTTCTCTGTGAACGCCGTCTCCGATGAATACCTGTTCATGCGTTATCACCTAAATCTATGGCAGATTGGGACACAGGTGCTGGAAGGCACTTGCGATGTCTTCGACTTGAATCAGAAAAGCGAATACTACACAAGTCCCAAAATTTACTTTGATGTCACTCGGGTGTTGGAGATTGAGTCAGACTTGTTTTAGATAAAATCCGACTTAATCAGGATGGTTTGATATTGCGGGGATGATGTTCGAGTATTTCCTTGCGAAGACGTGACGTGTCGGTGTGGAGATAGATTTCGGTGGTGCCTATTGACTCATGGCCGAGCATAGTCTGTATGGCACGGAGGTTGGCACCTCCTTCGA
Organism: Bacteroidaceae bacterium; assembly: GCA_016284045.1. Taxonomy (GTDB): domain Bacteria; phylum Bacteroidota; class Bacteroidia; order Bacteroidales; family Bacteroidaceae; genus UBA3839. The sequence continues at coordinate 12,558 of JAEEOB010000101.1, read as the reverse complement.
GGAGCGATGTAGCAAAGGAATGACGGAAAGTATGCGGACTGACAGTCTTCTGGATTCCCGCTTTTTCCACCAGTTCTTTGATGAAATGAAACACCATGATTCGTGATATGTTTTTCTTCCGCCGGCTGATAAACACATAGTCGGCATATTGAGCGGGTATGTCAATGGCATTGCGGTCGATAAACCACAGGCGAAGCTCCTTCACCGCCTTCCCTGATATTGGCACAAGACGCTGCTTCGACCCTTTTCCTTCCACACGGATAAAGCCCTCATCGAGATAAAGGTCGGAGAGTTTCAGACCACACAGCTCGCTAACACGCAGCCCGCAGCTAAACAACGTCTCGATGATAGCTCGGTTACGATGCCCTTCCGGTTGGGACAGATCGATCTGACTTTCGATAAGGTCGATTTCGTCAATGGTAAGCACGTCGGGCAAGCGTTTTGGTTTCTTTGGAAAGTCCAGCAGCTCCATAGGGTCGTTCTCCAGCTCTCCGCTCAGCACCATGAAATGATAGAACGAATGCACACCGGCAAGGATGCGGGCAAGCGATGTCGGATGTATGCCGATGTCAATGAGTGTGGCAGAAAACCGGTGAAAGTCCTCAAGCTGAACATGGTGTGGGTCAATATTCTCATCGTTGAGAAAAGAAAGGAATTTATTCAGGTCGCGCATATACGCGTCAAGCGTGTTGCCCGAATAACCCTTTTCCAGCTTGAGATATTGGTTGTAGCGGCGGAGAATCTTATCCATTATTTCAGAATTAAGAATTAATTAAGCAACAGTAAAAAAATAACTTAGTAAATTAAATGTCAGGCAATCATTCAAGATTTAAACTTATTTTTTTGCCTCTTTTCCAGCTGTTCATCGGTCATGATGCCCGCATCACTCCCTCTGCCCAACTGAAAAACAGCTCAAAAATCCAAGATAAATTTTCCCAACTTATTTTTTACTATTACTAAGGGATAAAGGTTAGAAACCAATAACTAAAAACTAAAAAAACTAAAAAACCAAAAAATCCCCGGACTCGCATGGTGAAGTCCGGGGATTTGATATTTTCAGTCGCGTTTCTTCGTCCACCAGCTGGTGTCGGTTTCTATCTTATACTTATAGATTTTAGCGAGCTGCATGTCGAAGATGAGCGTTGAATACGCAGGAACTGCTGCCTTATCGCTCTGAGAACCATATCCGATCTGATAGGGCACATAGATTTTCCAGCGGTCTCCCTCCACCATGTTCATGAGCGCGGTTCCCACTCCCACCACGGCTGTGTTGACACAGAGAAGTGAGGGAACATCGGTCTGGGGATTGAATTCAGAAGAGCTGTAGCTCTTGTCGAATACGTATCCCGACGGATGATTCGCAGACGGAATGAGCCTTCCCTCAAAGTGCACCCGGACAGAGTCGGCATATAGCGGTTTGTCTGTGCCATCACCGTTCTGTTTCTTCTGAACATAGATATAGTGCCTGTTCTCTCCGTTCATCGGATAATCGGCAGGAAGCGTGAACGCCTTCATGATGGTCCACGAACCGTCTCTGTTTGCTCTCGCCACAGAAGCAATGGAGTCGATGAAATGTTCGTTGCGTGACTGCCAGTTGTCGTATTCGCCAGCCTCCTCGCTCTCCTTGCATGATGTGGCTGCAAACGCAAGGAAAAGGGTCAGTGCCAGCATGGCGAACCAGTTGTGATATATTCTATTCATAGGTTCTGCTTTTGGAGACAAGAAGACGAGAAGACAAGAAGACAAGACGATGGTCTTTTTTTAGACAAGCAATCTTTTCGTGAATTCTTGTCCTTTCTCACTCTAAAATCTTATTGTTTAATTCAGTTTCTTCAGCAGGCTGGTGATAGTCACATTATCCTCAATGATTCCTCTGAGTTCAGAGATCTTCACGCGCTTCTGATCCATGGTGTCACGAAAACGGATTGTTACGGTGTCGTCTTTGAGTGTGTCGCCATCTACAGTCACGCAATAAGGAGTTCCGATGGCATCCTGACGACGATAGCGCTTGCCGATGGAGTCTTTTTCCTCATACTGGCAGTTGAAATGGAATTTCAGCTCGTCAATAATCTCACGGGCTTTCTCTGGCATTCCGTCTTTCTTCACAAGCGGGAGCACGGCGAGCTTCACAGGTGCGAGAGCTGCTGGCAGACGCAGCACAGTTCGGGTCTCTCCGTTCTCCAGCTTCTCCTCACAGTAGCTGTGGCAGATGATGCTGAGGAACATACGGTCCACACCAATGGATGTCTCGATGACATACGGGACATAACTCTCATTGGTTTGAGGATCGAAGTATTTGATATTCTTGCCTGAGTATTTCTCATGCTGCGAGAGGTCGAAGTTGGTGCGTGAGTGGATGCCTTCCACCTCCTTGAATCCAAACGGCATGCGGAACTCGATGTCGGTGGCAGCGTTAGCATAGTGTGCCAGCTTGTCGTGGTCATGGAAGCGGTAGTTCTCTGCGCCGAATCCCAGATTCTGGTGCCATTGCATGCGGGTCTCCTTCCACTTGGCGAACCAGTCGAGCTCAGTGCCGGGAGTCACGAAGAACTGCATCTCCATCTGCTCGAACTCCCTCATGCGGAAGATGAACTGACGAGCCACAATCTCGTTACGGAATGCCTTACCTATTTGAGCGATTCCGAACGGAATTTTCATGCGTCCGGTCTTCTGCACATTCAGGTAGTTGACGAAAATGCCCTGGGCGGTTTCCGGACGGAGGTAGATTTTCATCGAAGCGTCGGCAGAAGCGCCCATCTCTGTGGAGAACATGAGGTTGAACTGACGGACATCAGTCCAGTTTCTTGTTCCACTGATCGGGCATACGATTTCCTCGTCTATGATGATTTGCTTGAGCTCCTCAAGGTCTGGCCCCTGCATGGCTGCGGCATAACGCTCATGCAACGCTTCACGTTTGGCTTTGGTCTCAGCCACACGGGGAGAGGTGGCAAGATACTGCTGCTCGTCGAACGCATCACCGAAGCGCTTGCGGGCCTTAGCCACTTCCTTCTCTATCTTTTCGTCGTATTTAGCAATCTGGTCCTCGATGAGCACATCAGCGCGGTAGCGCTTCTTCGAGTCGCGGTTGTCGATAAGCGGGTCGTTGAACGCATCCACGTGGCCTGATGCCTTCCAGATGGTGGGGTGCATGAAAATTGCGGAGTCGATTCCGACAATGTTCTCGTGCATGAGCACCATGCTCTGCCACCAGTATTGCTTGATGTTGTTCTTCAGTTCCACGCCGTTCTGACCATAGTCGTAAACAGCGCCCAGTCCGTCGTAAATCTCGCTTGACGGGAACACAAAGCCGTATTCCTTGCAATGGGAGACCACTTTCTTGAAAATATCTTCCTGTGCCATTTATTTAATTATTAATTTATGTTCACAATAATTTGCAAAGTTAGTGATTTTTCCTGAGAAATCCGACAAAACACACATGAATTCAACGAATTTTCAATTTTTTAAAAATTTAGCTCTTGTTTAGCAACAGTAAAAAAAACTTAGTAAATATAATGTCAGGCAATCATTCAAGATTTAAACTTATCTTTTTGGCTCTTTTCCAGCTGTTCATCGGTCATGATGCCCGCATCACTCCCTCTGACCAACTGAAAAAAAACTCAAAAATCTAAGATAAATTTTTCCAACTTATTTTTTCACTATTACTTAGTTTAGAGTTGAGAGGTTTGAGTTTAGGACTTTCAGTTAATTCTTCATTTTTCATTCATCAATATTCATTCATTTCCACCTCCTGCCATAATATTGATAACCGCTACAACATCAGAGATATCGATTTCTGTGTCCTCGTTCACGTCGGCAGTTTCCTTAAATGTGGTTTCACCTGCCATGGTGTTGATGATGGCCACGACATCGGAGATATCGACCTTGCCGTCGCGGTTGACATCACCTCTCAGAATCTCGTGAGCCTCTTTATGACGGATGAGCTGAAGTTTCACCTCGGAGTTGAGCCCCGAGGGCACAAGCGACCATCCGGCGAAGCTGGTGGAGGAGCTGCCCACCTCTGAGCCTGTGATGACACTGAAGTTGATGTCCTCGAATATGCGCCACACCGTGCCATTACGGTCCAACTGGCTCACACGGTTGGCAGGCAGATTGGTGACATCTATGCGGATGGTGTTTTCCCCTTCCTGCAGGCGGGTGGTACAGTCCATTTCAAACGGAACGCTCCAGGCACAGCCGACATACTCCCCATTGACATAGACACGTGCCGACTCCCTCACATCGCCGAGGATGAGCTTAATGCGGTCGCCAGCCCAGAAATCAGCGGTGGTGGGCACCTGTTCGGCAGTCAGGGTGACGGTGGTCTCATAGCTGCCGGTTCCCATAAGTTGGGATGTTTTAGCGTCGAGCGTCTCCCAAGTCTGCAGTTTTCCCAGCTGATAGGTTTTAGAATAGTCGGAGTCATCGGCGAGCTTCGCCTTGTCGAACGTGAGTGTCCACGGCTCGGTGAGTGGTATGTCGGTGACAACATCGTGCGACCGGTCCATGTCGGGCTTTGGTCCACCTATACCCCCAAAAGCATCGTAGTCGTATGTCTGAAGGATGATCGACTCGCCTGACCGAAGGCTGAGGTACACGTTACCTACATCGTCGGTGAGTGCCTTGCGGATGGAACTGTCGAGCGGGTTGAAGAGTGCCGCTGTGGTGAAATCAACCGCGAGCGGGAAATAGCCGGTCACGTCGTCGGACGAGAGGTTGGTGATAAAATAATGATGTCCGCGGCTGTTGGAACGGCGTATATACCGTAGCCCCGCCTTGCGCATCTGCTCCGGTTTGCAGACAGCGTTGAACGTCGTCTCGTCCTTATCCACCGAAATGATGACCGCCCCCTGCTCCCTCAGCTCCTCAAGCTTGGCGGCAGTCGTCTCCGGCATATTGCTTGCCGTAGGAATCTGCAACGCCTTATAGCGGGCACCGCCCTCTGTGACGATAAGACCGTTCTCCACTGTCAGTTTCTGAATCATCTTGTCTGAGATGTAATCTGTGCCGTAGCCCATCTCGTCGAGCGCCATCGCCACGCGGTCGAGCGCGCCATACTGACTGGCGAACTCGGAGATGGCACAAAGGCGCAGTATGGTACTTCCGACCTGATGCCATGAGTTGTAGCAGGGGAAATAGAGCAGGATGTCGTTGTCGGGCTGCCCCATCTGCAGGAAACTCTGACAGCGGCTGACATAATTCATGAACTCAGGCGCGTCGGTCCAGATGGAGTTGGTGGGTGACATGTCAATGCTGGCATAGAACTTATATCCTGGCCATGGCGCCTGTTGCGGTGAGTAGGTGGTGCCGTGGAAGAACATACGGTTGACACCTGCAAGAAACATCAGATCCATCTCGGGCTTCATCTGCGACAGCGACGTGCGGAAATGCTCTGTGAACCAGGTGAATGTCTCGCTCGATGCCAGCGGTTTTCCGGTCACATGCGCCGCAGATGCCGCCAGTTTGAGCGTGGCGAAATCGCTGGAGTTTGTGTTGAAGAACCCCTGATCCTGTCTCAGGCCTTTGATGTCGAGTGGTGTGCGGCCGTAGCCCTCTATTTCAGGTATATCCACTGATGCGTAGGTGTCGAGCAGGTTCGACGGGGAGCCGTGCGACTGGTTTCGTGTGAGCACCCCGTGCCTGTGGGCGAACTCGGTCCAGGGCTTGACAAAGTTGTCGATATACATGTCTGCCATGGTTTCCCGGTAGTCAGAACGCACTCGGTTCTGCGGGTCGGGACCGAGGCGCAGCAACTCCTGCAGGTGGTTCTGGAGTTTATATCCCCTGCGCTTCTCAAACTCCTCAAAAAACTTTGGTGACCAGTCGGCGTTGAATATCTCATAAGAGTCGTTGAAGAAGGTGGTAGGATAAGGATTGCCGTTACGTTCAAACTCCCGCTCGAAATAAGCGATATAATGCTCCACCGCCTCTTTGTCGAGATGGTCGAGCACATAGCCGTCACCACCTGGCGCCGCACGCTTCACCATCTGGTTGGTGTGGCCGTTATACACAGCCACGATGCGCCAGCGGCCTGCTGCCGGGGGTGTCCAGTTAAGGGTGTTTCCGTCAGTATAAGCTGTGACATCGAGTGTGTCGGCACCTGCTATCCTCTGTGGAAACGCCATCACGCAGTTGAGCGTGCTGCCAGCAGAAGGGGAATACGACAGTTCCACTACAGGCGACTCATCCGATATGGTGGCATCGTTGACATAATACTCAAGTTTTCCAGCCGCTTCGGCTTTTGTCACCATCGGGCCGCCGAAAGGCCATCCAGTGCCCATATTCATGTCGATTTGTATGCCCTTCTCCGCTCCTATCTCCTCGGTTTTCTTGAGCATGTCCATCCACTGGGAGGAAAGGAACACGATGTTGACCGGGTCGGTCGATTTCCGGTATTTGGGCTGGATGCCGTAAATCGGAGTAATCTCAAGCGTGCCAATACCGGTACGTGCATATTCATCCATCAGGTATTCGAGGTTCTGCTCATCGACAGCCGACCCCAACCACCACCAACGTGCTCCGGGCTTTGTCTGGATGCTGGTCTCTGGCCATTGCGGACGTTGGGCACCAACCTCTGTCAGATAGAAAAATGCGCTGAACGCTAAAATTAGTAGTTTTGCTTTCATATTAGTCTGGTTTTTATTTGTCTAAGAGTAAAGGGACTTCCCCTTTTCATACGCAAAATTAATGAAAAAGAATGACTATGGCAAATAAAAGTGTAAAAAACCAAAACAAAAAAACTTATTTTCTAATCATTTTATAAATCCATTTTTTAACATTTTGAGCGATGTCTTCATTGCCAATGGCAAACAAAAGGGGGCTATAAAAATGTTTTTATATAGAAGCGACCATTAAAAACTAAAAAAAACAGCAAAAACTAAAAAAGGCAGGGTTCCTGCCCTGCCTTTTCTCAAAAAACGTCTGCGCTTATTGCTGTCCTGCCATGATATTGATAACTGCCACAACATCAGAGATGTCCACCTTGTCGTCGCCGTTCACATTGGCATTCGGCCAATCAGCGACGCCTGCCATCTGGTTGATAATCGCAACGACATCGGAGATATTCACCTCACCATCGCCATTCACATCACCCTTCATGCCTGCAGCCTTTCCAAGATAATAGAGACGCCAGGAACCTACCACCTCATAATCGTTGGCGTAGGTCTTATCCTTAATCAGACCGATACGTACTTTACCATCAGCAGGCACCTCGAACTGCAGTTTGTTCAGGTATTTACCCTCCTTAAACCAAGCCACCGTGGAAGTTGTCCCGTCGGGAGCATGACGACCGTCATCGTAGGTGTAGCAGTTCACGTCGAACGTCTCGGTGTCAGCATCGTCGATGAGGTTCTTCACTGGAGTTTCCTCCTTCTTGACGGATGTTTCGGCATACAGTGTAGTCAACTGTGTCTCCTCGCCGTTAGCTATTCGCTGGGCTTCCTCATCATAGTAACCGGCACGGTAGTAAGTCTGCACAGTCACCTCGTAGATGCCGGCTGGCAGTCCGCTCAAATCCTGATAGAGATGGAACGGTGCGCGGTTATAGCTCACTGTCCCCTGCTTGTAGCCGTTCATAGCAGTGGTTACCCAACCTTCAATCCAACCTTCGTCCTTGCTGCCACGGTCTTTGTCGAAGTCCGGGTTGACAATCAGTTCGGTACGGTCATTGTCACCAAGGAAATAGAGTTCCCATGCTCCCACCACCTCGTAGTCGTTGGCGTAGGTCTCGGTCTTGCTCAATCCGATTCGGGCCTTACCGTCCTCTCCTACCGTGAACTCAAGTTCGTTCAGGTATTTGCCCTGAGCAAACCACGCAACAGTGGATGTGGTTCCGTCGGGCGCATGACGGCCGTCATCGTAGGTATAGCAGTTCACCTCGAACGTCTCGTTGTCAGCATCGTCGATGAGGTTCTTCACCTTAGTCTCAGCTTTGCCGTCTGCTGTCTCGGCATAAAGAGTGGTCAGTTTGGTCTCCTCGCCGTTGGCGATCCGCTGTGCCTCCTCATCATAGTAGCCGGCACGGTAGTAGGTGTACACTTTCACGATGTACTTGCCTTTCGGCAGACCGCTCAAATCCTGATAAAGCTCAAATGGAGCGCGGTTGTAACTCACTGTTCCCTGCTTGTAGCCGTTCATGGCGGTGGTGGTCCAGCCCTCAATCCAGCCTTCGTCCTTGCTGCCACGGTCTTTGTCGAACATAGGGTTGATAAGCAGGTTGGTCACATCCTGCGGCTCGTCGCCTGCGTCGCCCAGCTTCACCGTCACGGTCATTTCCGCCAGCTCTTCAGCCTTGTCAGTAGCGGCGGCATTGTCATAAGAGCCGCTTTCATAGGCAGTCAAGGCCTCACTATACAGAGCGTTGGCATCATCAATCTTCGAATAAGAAGGATTCTCGTCGATGGCTGTCTTCAGGTTGTTGATAGCCTGCTGCAGTTTGGTGTAGGTGTCGGTACATGCTTTCACGTCCTCCATCGCGCTCTTCAGCGCCACGAGGGCATCATAAGCGTCGGCATCGGCGACTCCCTGTGCGGTGGTCAATGCCTCGGACAAGGCTGTCATTTCCGGATTGCCGCACTTGTTGTTCTGCAGTTCCTGTGCGTTTGGAATGGTGGTTGCTATCACCTCCTTCGTCACCTCCACGTTCTTGGCACGGAATGTGAGACGGAAGTCGGACCACACACCCCAGCATCCCTCATATCGCACGTCGGTTCGCAGACCGATCTTCAGCTTGCCGTCATAAACGATGCCATAGACTTTCTGCTGATAGCGTCCGTCCTTGAAAGCCTGTGCTGCTCCGTCAACATCGTTGGGGATGTATGTGCCGTCACCCAACTGATAGTCAGTGCTGTAAGCCAGTGCATCCGCGGCTCCGGACTCGATGGTGTTCATCTTCACTTCGTCGGAGTTCAGATAAACATAGGCTCGGAAGGTCTCATATTCGGGGGCACCATAATTGGCTGGACGATAGAAGTCATTGAGAGTCAGCTCATAAAGTCCGTTCTGCAGACCTTCAAGTTCCTGATATACATCGAACACGATGGAGTAAGCCTGACCGAGCTTGTAGTCGTCCGGTCCCATCGGCCACTCCGGAAGTCCCACCTTGCTCCAGCCGTCAAGCTCTGCGAAATGAGGGTTCTTCAGCAGGCCGGTGACATCGTCGCCGTCCTTCATACTGTTTGCCTGGGCGTTGTTGCGCAGTTGGGTCATATACTCAATCTCCGCAAGGATTGTAGCGGCATCGAGCGTACCGTTGTTCAGGAAATAAGCGGCAGAGCCATTAGGGAACTGTTCGCCTGGCTCGATGTCGTCTGCCTCAAGATACTCGGCAAGCATGTCCATCGCATCACCGGTGTAGGATGCACCGTAGTTGTCGAGGAATTCCTCTGCCTCCAGGTATTTCGCATAGAATTTCTCATAGGCAGAGCAACTTTCCACCTTCGCTTTCAAAGCACTGATATAGGCAGGATAAGCTGTCTTCATCGCATCAGCGTCTGTGGCTGCCACAAAGGCGGTGCGGGTGTCCTGATAGGTCTCGTCAACCGATTTCTCACAAAGGTCGAAGAAATCGGGTTGGTTCGCCAGTGTCTGCTCTTTCAGGTAGCTGATAGCATCAGCGCCTGTGCCGAGGAAATAAAGTCCAGCGTTGTCGAATCCAATCCAGCCAGCGCCTTTGGCCTTCAGGTTAATCCCCACTTGCAGGGTGCCTTCACCAACGAAGGTGACCACCTCGGTCTTGGCATCCAAAGACACATTGGTGGACTCGACCTTTTTCTCTGCATCGCCTGCGAACAAATAGGTGTCGCCGACCACATTTGCGAATGCCAATGCCTCAAAGCGATACACGCCGGCAGGAAGCTCATTGGCTGTCACGGAAATCACACCGGGACTCATCGGCTCCCAGTGCCAGTTCTCATAGTGGTTGCCAGTCTGTTCAAAGTCTGCGGCGTTATTGCCGTTCGATGCCTGCTTGTTCTGCGCATTCGTCGTTGAAGTCCACCCTTTCACGTCACCGTCGGTGAAGTCAGTGCCGTAACCCTGTGCGGCAAGTATCTCAACCGGATTGTCGAGCGACGCGTTGTCCAGTTTTGCCTGCTGGATGGCCTCATCGAGAATGCTCTTCTGATTGACCAGTACTTCTGTCTCAGTGGAGGTGTTGTTATAGGCATTCTTAGCATTCAACAGAGTAGCAGCGTCGACACCAGGCACGCTTTCTGCCTCCTCTATCGACTTCCCAAGCGCCATGGCGGCATCCCACTGTTTCCTGGCTGCAACATAATTTTCATAGACGTCGGGCATCACAAAATACCACTCGACGTTGGCAGCAGGTTCCACGTTCAAGTCTATCAGATAAAGTTTCGTGTCAGTCGGATTGGCATGGGCTCCCAAATAGCAGTCCTCATAGCCTCCGGTCTCCGAGAAGGTCTTGTTCTTATCCGAAAGACCGATACGATACGTTTTATCTGATTGGTTTATAAATGTCCATGCCTTGTCGTGATCATCGGTGGCTGGGTCTTTGTCAATCCACAGACCGTCGGGTGCCTCAACGTCAAGACAGAACGTGTTGCCGGCGTTCCATCCTTCCTCTATATAAGAAAAGATGAGATACGACTGGCCATCAAATGGCTGGTCGTTGAGTGTGTACTGCTGGATTGTTACCTTATAGCCGCGGGTTGTACTGAAACTGGCACGAGTCTCCCAGTCGTTTGCCCCAAGATAAAATCCTTCCACTCCGGAATTGTAAAGGTACAACGTCTGCCCTACCTGCATCGGCGTGCTGGCAGGAGCCGCCGGCTTCACCCATCCCTGAGCCGATGCGCCTAAGCTCAACAGCATGGCGCTCAAAAGAAAGTAGATTTTCTTTGTCATAGATTGTGAATTAGTTAATTGTTAATAAATAGATTAGTTATTATGTTATTCTTCAGTTAGTAACAAAAGAAAAATCAAGACAAAAATATTCCATTAACAGACAACACCCTCTCGGCTTGCTCAAAGCTCATTCATGGCAAAAGGCAGTAAGCGTCAGCAGTAGTCAAAACAATGTCAAAAAATCATCAAAAAATGTCAAGTAGTCTTCTAAAACAACGTCAAAAAAACTTTGTCCCGTTTGAATCTCCAAATTTACAATAATTCCTCCGTTTATACAAATTATATTCAAAAAATATTCTAAAAAACTGTATTCCCATCATTTTCTTTCTATTTTCAAATCATTTTGAGCAAAGTCTTCATTGCCGTATGGCAAACAAAAGGGGGCTATAAAAATGTTTTTATATAGAAGCGACCACTAAAAACTAAAAAAACAGCAAAAACTTTTGCTCTTTTCAAACATTATCACTAACTTTGCATTCACAAGGGGTATTAGCTCATCTGGCTAGAGCGTTTGACTGGCAGTCAAAAGGTGGCAGGTTCGAGTCCTGTATACTCCACAATAAGGTTTGTTAAAGGTCTGATTTTTAGATATTTGGCAAACCTTATATTTTTTTAAGCAAAGAAATTGCGCCACCTTTGCGCCACCTTAAAAAAAGTCCGTTGCTATCTTCAACAGACAACAACGGAAACGAACTTAAAAATTATCCACTGTTATGAGAAAAAAACAAATGGATTTTGCAAAATTAGTGAAAAATATCTGATTCAACAAATAATGAAAAGAGAATCTTTACTTTTGAGGCCCCTTATGATTAGTGTATAAACTACACTTATTTTTCGTTTATGGGAGAAAAAAGTGCTCAAAAATATAAAAATGCTTGTGACATCTTACTAATTGAGCACTCAAACGGAACATTCCTTTTGATTTATTATGATTCAGAGTCTTTTTCTTGTGGTCTTCCCGGTCTGGTTGCAAGTCGTTCCGAAAGGAAAATATCATACTGGTGCTCAGCTGAGCGATAAATATACTTTCTCCGAAAACCGACACCAACCGCCCACGTTGCAAGTTTATCCCTCCATCCCTCCGACCACTCGCCAAACCAAGTTTTAGCAAAGTAATTTATTAGTTCTTCTTCGGTAAAAGGGATTTTTGTTGCTCCGGGGTAAACTGACAATTCATCATAAAGACGATTGAAACGTCTGTGAACGTCCGGAACACCCAAAGAAAGCATCATTGAAATTTCGTCCGCATCAGGTCTTATATTTTGCTTTCTGCATATCATTTCATGATGGTTTTTAGATATTCAGATGCTTTCTGTTGTTCTTCTTCGTATCGCTTTCTTTCTTGCATATACTCATTGAATAGTCGGCGGGATTCTTCCTGTTCGGCTCGTTCTATTGCCTCCTGGGTTTCTTTAGCCTGTTTAAGTTCGTTAATTTGACTTTGTAGGCTTTCTATCTTTTGCATTAATTCTTCCATATTCTTATGCTTAAAATTGTGAATGATTAAATTATATTTTGCTCGGCTGCCAGTCGTAACCACTTATCACGGCTTTCTTCGTTGGCATCATCAATAATGATACTACCATTTGCCCACATTGCTTTTAAATCTTCCTGATTGCTCGTTATAAGACGTTCTAAGGCTATCTTGTGGCATCGGTGCTGTTTCTCCCATCTTCTCATCTCTCGCACATCAGA
>JAEEOB010000100.1 GCA_016284045.1 Bacteroidaceae bacterium | reverse complement strand
GGGAATCAACAACTCCTGTCCACGAATCCATTCATAATTATTGCCGGCTTTTTCAGCATATTTACTGTAATTGCTGTTGGCCCATATTGCCTTATCATATAGATACTGATCTTGATAAATCGTTGCCATCTGACCATATACGCTGAAAAGTGTGGTGAAGTCACAATCCGGGCTAAGTGTATCTGCACATTCCAACGCCTGCTGATAGTTTCGTAGTGCCTCTGGGGCATCCATCCTGTCACGGTAAATACATCCCAGCAAATATCTTGCCCGCATGCGGTCGTTCGCTGTGCCGTGGAGGTCGTACCAGCTCACCACATCCATGAAGCAGCTGTCGGAGGGCATGGGGAGAAACAGCTTGTTCGACGCACTGGCGAGGTGCATCCTGTGCCGCATGCTGACCGCCTCATCGTCAATTGAATCCACCTCCTTCTGCATGGCCGTCAGTATCTTATAGGCTGAATCGGGGTTCGCCTCCAGCAGGCTGTCCATGCCGGCGAACAGACGCTTTTCCATCTCTCCGTCTCCTGCGGTACAGGCACACCATAAGCTGCAGACTACAATCAGAAGCAGGATAGGAAACAGGAAACGGCGCATGGAAAGGTGTTGTTATTTTTCGATTTAAAGAGTTATAATGTACAATTTATTTTCTATTGGGGCTAATATAAACAAATATCTTCATCTCCAGCTATTCCATTACCGGCCGAACACTCAATCCACATTCACGGTAGTTACAGATATTGTATATCAGGGTACTCCTGTCGATAAGGAGACAGCCCGCCTGTTCTGTCTTTTCTTCTGTTGAGAGTCCGTATTCCTTCATCATTTCATCTGATATCGTCGTGGATAACCAGTAATGTCCGCTGTCGCCCACCTCATCGTCATCGTAACCTTTCATTCCAGCAGCAGGCATAAAGAGAGAATTTCCGTTACGTCCGTAAAACATCCTGCCGTAAACTCCGTTGAACCGGATCCACTCGTTTGGACAATTGTCAATAAGAGCCTGTGTCTGGTCTGCAGCCGGAAGATGCCAACCGCCGCCCCATTTCACATGGGCTATGTCGTAGTCCGTTCCGGAGATGTCATCACCGATGTCCAGGTAAGAGTCCTGACCTTCACGGTAAAGATAGTTTTCCCAGCCGTAACCGTCTTTTTCCTCGGTCTCACCCCATGAATAGTAGCCTCCGTATTCCCAGGGTGCTGACGCTCCAACGTTGCAGCAGGCGAACTTCACACCGATGCCCAGGTCGATGGCATGAGGATGGTTTGTGTCGGGACACATACCGGCTTTCACCGCCTCGTCGGTTCCATTGCCGGCCATGATGTTGATGACACTGACGACATCCGAGATATCCGTATTGCCGTCGCTGTTCACATCCGCCTTTGCGTTGGTGTCTGTCCCTGCCATCACGTTGATTATCGCCACAATGTCGGAGATATTAGTTTCACCGTCGTCGTTCACGTCGCCCGGAGTCTGTATGACTGATGACTCCTCTACTGTTGCGACACGGCCGACGAACAACACCGACTGCTCTTTGCTGTTCTCTATCGTGAAATAGAACGGACGATCGACGCGGAAGACATCGAATGAATCCGGGTCAGGACCTGCTGATGTCGTGTCATACTCAATCACTGTGACGGCGGCAGCCTCTGTTCCATCCTCATCCACAGAGATATCACTCAGCTGATATACCTTATTGATACACACACAGGTGTCGGTCATTCTCGAGAAGTCTGCAGACGGTTCGAACGCCTCATTTACGCCCAAGTCCTTCAGCACGGGGACGAGGTCGTGCTTTCCGTCAAAGCTGAATCGGGGAAGAAATAGGGAATAATCGTGATAGTTATGCTCATCGCTGACAGTCCTGAGCCAGTCAGCGTATGTCAGCCCCGGGAGGTCTGTTTCATATTGCGGCACAAACAGGGTCATGGAATAATCACCGTTTCCATAAGGGAGTGTGACCGTGCGGAACTTGCTGCTGACCGTTGAGCGATAATTGCCGGCAGTATGCATCATGTCGGTCTGGACTGCTTTCCCGTCAGCGAGATGGAACATACCGGGGTGAGTGTAATCCTTATCGAAAGGATTCTTCCAAGCTCCTTTGAAATAAAGTGCGTCGGCAAGCACTATCGCCAGTTTGTCGGACTGTGGTCCGTCGTAGATTCTCGGAATCAGCCCATGCGTCTTGTCATCCACCCAGCGGTTGATTTCCCCGATGCCCTCCATGGTGTTGAACCAGACTGCGCCAAAGCCTGCGTCGTAATTTGTTGTAAGGATGTCGGTGAAGGAACTGAAGAGTGTGACATCAGGACGGTGCCATACGGAATTGGCGATTTCGCAAACTGGATATGCCGCGTCGTAAAGCATTCTTGCCTCCTCATCACTTTCCCCGCTCCACCATTTCCACTCTTCAGGATTGAAAGGAGGACGGGTGGTAAGAGATTTGACAAGCGACTGGTTGTAGGCATTGACATCACTATCGCCATAAGATGCGGTTCCCAGTGCGTTGCTAATCTCCTCATGCGTGTTGCCTCCGGCACCGTTCTGCACCATCGACAGGGCAATCTGCGCGGACAGGGGCGAGAAGCAGATGTTGTCTATGTTCTCCTTCCTGTCCTTCAGCCTGTTGAACATTTCAAACGATGTACGCAGACTGGCATCTGATAGAGAGATGTCACCATCTGGTGTCAGTTCCCTTATATTCTCAAACAATCCCCAGGGAAGCCTGCTTTGATATTTGCTCTTCATCCCTGCAGGAACATACAACACTGTTTTCTCGTAAACGCGGTAAAGGTAAGAGCCTGTTTTATTAGGCTGTTCTTCATTTAAACCGTCTTTTGCGCCGATTTCATAATACTCATCAAATACATAGCCATATATTTCCATCGGATTGTCCATTAACGCCACCACCTCTTCAAGGTTCTCACAGATAAAACAGCTCTGCCCCAGCCATTCGATGGTGGAAGGCAGGCTGATATGCTTCGTCTGGCGGCAGTTGAAGAATGCTCTGTCTTCAATCTGCCTGACGCCTTCGGATATCACCACGGTCTCGAACGGGGTCTCCATAAAGGCTTTCTCACCCACAGAGACAACAGCAAAGCCATTCGCTGTTGCGGGTATGGTCAAGGTAGCAGCATTGGCCGGCAATTCGTCAGCAGCAGCCATCCCTGTCACCATTGCCGTCTTCTCCTGCTCGCTTATCGCCTTGAACTTCAAGTCAATTCCTTCCTCGCTCTTGACGACAAACTCCTCCACATCAGCGGCATACATACTTAAAGACAGCGCAAAGGACAAGATGAGATATAAACAACTTTTCATTTCTTTTCAAATAATTGATTATTCAATAACGCAACTACCGTATAAATCGTAGCTTTGGCACGTTTGGTACAAACATTCTAAAGGAATATTAAATTATTAAAGAAGACGGGAAGAGAAGAGTGACGAGAACTGCAGATAATCAGCATGGTGGTGGTTTTTATTTCTGCCCTGCCATGATGTTGATTACGGCGGTGATGTCGGAGATGTCGGTCTTGCCGTCATGGTTCACGTCAGCCTTGGCTTTGGCAGCGTCCGGAGCATTCATGTCTGTTCCTGCGTTGGATTCTGACCCTGCCATCACGTTGATGATTGCCACAATGTCTGAGATGTCAACTTTGTTGTCGTTGTTCACGTCACCTTTAGCAGTTTCAGTAGCAGAGCCGCATACAAGTGTCACATCAGGCTTTCCATGAAAGCGGATGGTATATGTTCCTGGCTTAAAACCTGGGAGGTTGATGTCGAATTTACTGAGAAAATTTGTTTGGACTATTTCGTTCAGTGGATTCAAGGTCAGATCAACCACATTTGATGATATCCATGAGCTTATGACAAACAATCGGGTTGGTAAATCACAGAACCCTCTCACATGGAGTGTGTCGCCGGTGAATTCCATCTCAAACGGTCTGTACTCAAGCGCACTTGCAATATAAAGGTCGTAATCCTCCTGGGTCTCCAGCTCTTTTCCAACTCCGCTTACACACTTGAAATTGTCAATGTCAATATGAAATGCGGCATGGTCATAGTCTTCAACAAGATGGTTATAGTCATGGACTACATACTGGACAAGGCTGCCGTCTGATTCAAAATCCGAGTCATTCAGGATTCCTGTATATACTGAGCCTATACCCTCAATCCATATATCCTCAAGAGAAGAATCATCTGTCCCCTGCAGACGGAGCATACTGCGGTCATTACCATATAATCCCCAAAATGGCTTATAATCCGAAGCCTTTCCTTTTTTTTTCACTGTAAGCCGTTTGCCGTCATGTCGGACAAATTGGTTCCCTTCTGATAATCTGAAGTCACACACACGAAACTCCTGTCCTCTTGCCTCATCGTAACGGTAAACGCAACCGCCAGACTCGCGGAAGAAGTATCTCTCACTCTCTGGATTATCCGGGGAGGTTGTCATGGCCAGATATGTCTTACCATCAAAGACCCTGTCGGGATTCAGCAGGTCTGTTGACAGATTCACCCGCCTCTTTGCGGTGAATGATGAATCCTCCAGAGCAAAATCGGTCAGAATGAAACACCAGGTTTTTTGTTTCTCCGGGAGAGATCCCATGCCGGGGATAGTACAATAATTATTCTGTGCGGTTAAAGGAATGGTGAAAAACCAAAGAACAGCAATGATCAAATACTTGTTTTTATACATGGCTAAATATATAATCAGAATTTAATTCATCTCAATTAATATACTATGTGGATTTAATGTGCTATACACATAAGAAAGAATATTCACAAAGATAAACAAAAATATAATTATCACCAAATTTTGAATAAAAACTATTCTGGAACATTTATCCTCACATTTGAGTTGATGATGGTCGTGCCAGGATGAATCTCCACCGTTCCACCATTGATTTTCACATCAGCACCATCGAAAAGCACGTCACCCTCAGGTTTGGTTGTCGTCACATTCCTGCCAATCTTTATTGTCGATGACTTTGAATAGATTCTCGAATCGCTGATTATCTCATTTTGGATAAATCCTGAAGTACTCACCCTGACAACGTATGGAATGTAATTATGCCTGTCTATACAGATTATCACATCCTTGTTTCTCATCTTGAATGACGCTTCTGTTCCAATATATGAGGAATAATAGTAATTGTCTGTCGTATGAAAAGAAATCCTGGCAGAGCCGTCTGTCGTTTTTACATAAACCGTGTCATTACTTAAACTTATTTCCGGGTCGGTAATGTTTTCCGGCTTTTCCGTATATACCATCATTGATGGATCACCAAAAAGATGATATACTTCAGATGAGTATCTATAGGCTCTACTATTTAAAAAGTATAATGAAGCATAACTTTGGTTCTCCATAACTTTTAGTCCCTGATCCATAATCTGTCCTAACTCAAATGTGGGCACAGGGGTCTGAATATTATTCGGAATAGACTGATTGGGGAATTCAATCCTCGGCAGTCCAGGCCAGATTGCATCAATCATACCCTCACAAAGAACAGGCACTGTACCACAAAAAGAAACATTACTGTTGCCTAAAAAAGCCACACAACCGCCATTCTGCCTTTTAAGGAAAGATTCGGCAAAACTTTCAATTGAGGAGTTATACATTCCCGTCTCACAACTCATGTCAAAAACAACAGGTAATAAATCACCATTCTCCAAAAAAGCCACTTGGGTATAATAAAATTGATGGCACCCCCAACCCATTACTGAGCCATGGCTATTATTGACAACGAGAAAATTCCCATTATTAATCGTCGGAATTATAGTCTGATAATCAGCACTCCAGGTAAAACCATTTGATCGTCTCAGTTCAGCAGGAATTGAATCTGAATTCCCATAATAAAAGAAATCCCAACGCAAAGGATTTACAGAGTCTTCAGTGATATACAATCTGCTTATATTCTTTTGCTTAGAAATAAGATGATTTCTTATTTCTTCAGAAGTCAGCGTCATCCTTGTTCCCTCCATTCCAGGAAAGTTTGCACTTTCATGAAAATATGCTAAGGCAGCGCAGTTTCTGTAGAAATCGTAAAGTTCAGGAGGTGAAATTTCATAATCTATTATTTTATGAAACACTATAGAGGCCTCTAAATTACTTTTCACAGGAATCCTCCCTCTATGGATTACCGGAAATCCTCTGTCAGATTCTCCAATATTTATACCATAATTAAAATCTGACACATAATTATATGTTTGATTACCATCAATAAAATTAAGCAGTTGACCTGGTACAAACTCATAATCACCAACAAATAAAACATGATACAATGGACATGAATTCATATTGAAACTATAATAGAACGAAATACGGCTTTTTATTTCATCATAGGTCCACAGACCCTGTTGCCTTGATTCAATAAAGACCTTATATCCTTTTGTCCGTTTCCATTCCGCAAACTCATTGACAGCATCAAGAAAATCATCGGTGGTAATTATCAAGTAGCTACGGTTATCAAGCTGGGCGAGATTTCCGCTTCTGTTGCCATTCTGTCTTGCCAGATTTTGTCTGTTGTTGCTGCTGAGAGAGTAATTAAGGGTTGTGTTCTCCAAGAAATGGTCTGAGATGCTGATGTTAGATGTTGTGGATGCGTAGTCACGTCCTCTCACCTGTCTGCCGTTTCTGGTGAAACTCACCTTATATTTAATCATGGAAAAAGAGCGGACAGTATGTGAGTCGTAATTATATTGCACTGGCATTGTCACCACTCTTGCCAGTTCCTGCCCGCGGTAATTCTGATTATTGCCCTTTAATACGGAACTGTTAGGGAACAGACCGGAATATGCAGTGATGGGCGGGACACGGTTAGGTGTGTAGCCGATTGTGTCCGACATCAGTATAGGAGGATAGGCCGGCGCAAGCGTGAAGAGCGTGTCGGTGTAGGCACTGTCTATTAGGGTGAGACTCACCTCGCAGTCGTCAGGGACAACAAATGTGGCCCAATGAAAAGAGTAAGAAGGCTCACCCGCCACGTCGTTCAGGGCGAAGCCTGGTATCTTCCAGAACTTAGCTCCCGGATGCAGCGGATCGTCCTGATGGAAGCCGCCGTGGAACCGGTAGGTCACGATGATGCCGTCGTCGGTAGCCTCCACATCCCTCGTGGGGCTCACACCTTGCCCCATGCACGCCAATGACATGAGCAGGGTAAGAACAAATGTATGATATCTCATAGCTATTCCTCCATTCTTTTACTTTGTCAGAATCATTTTCCTGGTGTCGA
>JAEEOB010000099.1 GCA_016284045.1 Bacteroidaceae bacterium | reverse complement strand
GGGCGCACCACGATGAAAGCGATGAAAGTAAAGACAGAGAATGTGATAAGCTGCCATGCTATATTCAGCCCCAATGCAGCTACAATCGCGGCGGCCACAGCTCCGATAGAGAAACAAGCTACTGCAAATCCAGCAGTAAAAACTTCCAGGATAAGGAATACAAGCGCCACAATAAGCCATAGCACCCAAAAAGAAAGGTCAAAAAGAAAATCCATGATTATATAAAGAATTCAAGTTTCGAAAGTGAAAAAAGGAAGCCGAGTTAATTTAAAGATTTAATTATATAAGATGTAAGATTCATGCAAGTGGTTCGGAATTAAAATGGTAGTTGACGAGCCTGCGGCTCGTGAAGATTACTTAAGAACTTCAGAAACTTCTGTGAAGAATTATTAAGAAAAATCGGAGTTACCTGAGTAATCAGAAAAAAATGGAATGACACTCCGCCCGAAACGGAGCTCAGGTGGAGTGTCATTAAGTGAAAGTGCGCTGAATTAGAGGTTAGGGTTGATCTCGCTCCACTTCTCAATCGGGGGCACGATATTGAGTGTCACGAGCTCGTCACGCATCTTGCAGAGGTGCTGATAGCTAGCGTCGAGCTTTGCGATTTCCTCAGGTGTACCTACCGGCACCTTGAACGTACAACCGTCCTTATCGAGATTGGTGTCCATAGCCATCATGATGTGGTCGTACTTATCGGTCTTCACGTAGGTTCCAGCCGGATAGCGGAAAGGCTCACCTCCCATGACGGCGCGTATCATCTCAACCGAGAGATAGGACGGGCTCTGGAACGAGCTTCTGCCACGTAGCTTGATGATAGCCGCCCCACCTTTGGTGACAGCGGTCTTCATCTCTTCCCACTCCTGCTCAGGGAACTGCTCGGTTCCGATAAGTTCGTTGAGCGGTTTTCCGTCGATTTTCACGTTGCTTCCGAATACCGCCATC
This sequence comes from Bacteroidaceae bacterium, assembly GCA_016284045.1. GTDB lineage: Bacteria > Bacteroidota > Bacteroidia > Bacteroidales > Bacteroidaceae > UBA3839. Next base: position 12,353 of record JAEEOB010000099.1, on the reverse strand, counting down.
TGTTCTCCGTGTCCGCCGTAGGTTGCGCATCCTGTCACCTTGCTCTGCATCACGTTGAACTTCTTAGCCAATGCACTCTGCAGACGGGTGGAATCCAGTCCTGCAAGTGTGGTCACCTGACCTGGTTTCAGACCCGAATAGAGGAGTGTCACCAGTCCAGTGAGGTCGGCAGGATTGAAGATAATCACCACATGCTTCACATCAGGACAGTATTTACGGATGTTCTGTCCCAGTTCCTCTGCGATTTTGCAGTTACCGGCTAGCAGGTCCTCACGAGTCATACCCTCCTTACGTGGTGCTCCTCCGGATGAGATGATATACTTGGCGTCTTTATAAGCCTCGGCAGCGTCAGTAGTAGCCACGATATTCACATCGCCGAATCCGCTCTGCCGCATCTCCTCAGCCACCCCTTCGGGTGAGAACACGTCGTAGAGACAGATATTGCTAGTCAGCCCCATCATAAGGGCAGTCTGAACCATGTTGGAGCCGATCATTCCCGCAGCTCCGACAATCACTAATTTCTCGTCTGTTAAAAATGCCATAAGAACTTTTTTTTATTTAAAGATTTAAGAAAGTACGATGTATGATTTGATTTAAAGATTTAATAATGTAAGATGTATGATTTGATTTAAAGATTTAATTATGTAAGATGTATGATTTGATTTAAAGATTTAATTATGTAAGATGTATGATTTGATTTAAAGATTTAATAATGTAAGATGTATGATTTGATTTAAAGATTTAATAATGTAAGATGTATGATTTATGTGTGATATAAAACTTCACAATGCAAATATAGCAATTGATTTGGAGAAACGCAATTTTATGGGCACAAAAATCACACATTATATGGTGTTTTTCATAAAAAACAATGTTTTTGACAAGTCTATCATTCAAAATTGTTGGTGGTATGGTTGAATTTTCCTAAATTCGTGGTGTCAATTCACCGATCCATGTTAAGAATCCGTCATAGCAAACATATTCCTTTCGGCAGCTATGCTGCCATCAACCTTTTTGGATTTATCATCATCAAAAAAGGTATTCATCTCCGCTGGACCGACATCAACCACGAGTTGATTCACACTCGTCAGCAGGCAGAGATGCTATGGATTCCCTTCTACACATGGTATGTTGTAGAATGGCTCATCAAGTTCATCATCTACCGTAACCTCAACCGTGCTTACTATAACATCTCCTTTGAGCGGGAGGCATATAGCAATCAGCACGACATCCAGTATTTGCGTAACCGAAAGTGGTATTCATTCGTCAAGTATCTGTTCAAGAAGAAAACAGACAAAACTTTGAAATACAAGAACGAATAATAACGGCTTTACAATTTAACATGAATTTCTAGGATTAAACAGGAATAATCATACGTCAGATACTACCCATGTCGGGCGAACAACAACGAGAGCGGTGACAGCTTCGAAGCTGTTCCCGCTCTCGTTGTTCCTGAATCAGGTAGGTAAGTATGAAACCCGTGATTCAGAAATCGTTTAGAACCTGTATCCCACGCTTGCCATAGCGGCATGACCGTCACCAAAAATGCCCGGCTGATACTTATACTCAGCTGACACAAACCAGTTGCTGTCAAGATTGAACTGCAGACCGACACCCAACTGGATACCGCCGTCCGTGGTGTCGTCTCCTTCTACTGTGATTGTAGATCCCTTATGGCTTTCCGTGAAAGTCTCAGAATGCACAAATGCCAAGGCGTAGCCAAGGGTTGGATAAATCTTCAGGTTGTCACCGAGATTGAAGAGGTAGTGAACGTTCAGCCCTACAAGGAAGTCTGAGACGTGATCGGTCTCAGGGTGGTAGATTCCTTCCAGCTCAACACGCCAGTGTTTCGACAGATTGTACTGACCGAATGCGCCAATACCAAACTGGGTTGATGTCTCATCAACATGCCAGCTGTCAATCTCCAACTTGCTGAATGTTGCGCCAGCGCGTAAACCAACAGCAAAATCACCTCTCTCCTGTGCTTGTGCGCTCATGCCCAGCAGAGCCACAAACATTAAAACAAATAATTTTTTCATACAAATAAATGTTTGTTTAAAAAAATATTGATTTTTGGACAATTTCCTTTTTTATAAGTTTCTATAAGTCAATGGTGTTGTTCTATTATCAAGGGTTTGGCAGCCCCAGTTCATCCTCAAGTATGTTGAGCATTTTGACAGTAGCTTTGATGGCAGCCTCGGTCTGGTCGGCATCAAGGGCACGTGTGCGGTAAGTCTTGTCGTTGAAGGTCCATGAGATGCTGGTCTGCACGAGAGCATCGGTACGTCCTCCTGGAGGAATGCTGACTGCATAGTTGGTGAGCCAGGGGAACTTACGCTGCAGCTTGTCGCGGTAGATATGCCGGACAGCATGGATGAATGCGTCGTACATACCGTCGCCCATTGCGCTCTCCTCATAGACCTCCCCATTGATTTCCATCTTCACACTCGCCATCGGCTTGAGTCCGTAGGCAGTTGAGACCATATAGCTGAGTAGTTTCACACGGTCTTCGGGGGTACTGTGTTTCAGCACGTCGTTCACGATATAAGGAAGATCCTCCTGGGTGATAATCTGTTTCTTGTCTCCCAGTTCGATAATACGGTCGGTCACACGTTTCGTTTGCTCTGGTGTGAGCTCCAGTCCCAGCTCCTCCAGATTTTTCAGGATATTCGCCTTACCACTATTTTTTCCCAGCGCATACTCACGCTTACGTCCGAACCGCTCAGGCAGCAGCTCATTACAGTAGAGGTTGTTCTTGTTATCACCGTCGGCATGTACGCCCGCCACCTGTGTGAACACACTCTCTCCGACAATGGGCTTGTTAGGAGGCACGGCTATACCGCTGAATCCCTCCACGATTTTCGCCGCGTCGTTGAGTTTGTCTTCGTTGATGGATGTCACGACTCCCAGATGATCTTTCAGCGCCGCCTGCACGCTCGACAGTGGTGCGTTGCCCGCCCGTTCTCCCAGTCCGTTGATGGAAGTATGTATGCCGCTGCATCCGCAGCTCACCGCCGCCAATGCGTTCGCCACCGCGAGGTCATAGTCGTTATGGGCATGGAAATCAAACTGCTGATCAGGGAACCACGTGATCATCTGCCTCATATACTCCCTCACGCGGTCAGGATTGAGCACGCCGAGTGTATCTGGAAGCATAAAACGTCGGATTCCCACGTCTTTCAGTGCCTCCACCATGTCGTGGACATACTGTGGTGAGTCTTTCATCCCGTTACTCCAGTCCTCGAGATAGATGTTCACGCTGATGCCTCTTGAAGCGGCGTATGCCACGTTTTTTTTGATGTCGCCCACATGCTCAGCAAGGGTCTTCTTCAGCTGGAAAGTCAGATGTTTGAGAGATCCTTTGCACAGCAAGTTCATGGTCTGGCATCCACAGTCGGCAATCCAATCGACGGAGGTGGTGCCGTCCACAAATCCCAGCACCTCCACACACTCCAGCCTTCCGCTCTGTCGTGCCCATCGGCAGATGGCGGTAACCGCCTCTTTCTCGCCTTCCGACACCCTCGCGGATGCCACCTCGATGCGGTCAACATTCACGTCGCGCAACAGCATTCTCGCGATACTCAGCTTCTCGTGTGGCACAAACGACACTCCGTTGGTCTGCTCACCGTCGCGCAGCGTCGTATCCATTATCTCAACAGATCTCATAGATTCTTATTCTCTAATGAAGATATCAATAATTAGGAACTATAGGATTTCGTATGGATTTTTATCGAACAAAGATTTTAAAGATTCTTCAGATTTTATTTTAGATATGACATGAATGGCATGTGAGATTGAGAAAGATGCTCGTCAATGGAAGTGGATTATTCTGGGAGATTAAAATTCTTCATGAAATTTTTACGTTCAAACTCAAGTTCTGGATAAGAACCGAAATTAAAAAGATAACCGACCTTCATTTGTGAGGCTTTCAGATAATTATAAACTTGAGAACGGTTCATATTATCCAGTTCCATAACAGCCTTTATTTCCACAATGATTTTTTTGTAACATATAAAATCCGGTTTGAAAGTTTTATCCAACCTTATACCATCATAGTAAATATAAAGTTCCTTCTCTCTCTCGTATGGAATATTTCTTCTTTTAAATTCCACTTCCAATGCATCCTGATAAATCGCCTCCACAAAACCTGAACCTAAAGTATTATAAACTTTCTGGGCCGCTCCAATTATTGCATAACCCTCATCGTTATATAAATATGCCATATTTAATCTTCCAAATCTTTGTTCTTTTAAAAAGAGTTTAGCGGGCTTGTTCGAAGGCTTCGATTTTGTCTTTGTTTTCGAGGAGGAAGTCGATGTCGTCGAGCGCGTTCATCAGGCAGTATTTCTTATAGCCGTTGATGTCGAAATGCTCGGATTGACCATTAGCGAGATTTGTTACCGTCTGGTTCGGCACATCCACACGCACCTCCATCTTCGGGTCGGCGTTGATGGAAGCAAAGAGCTCGGCGAGGAACTCCTCGCTGACCACCACGGGCAGGACGAAGTTGTTCAGTTCGTTGTTCTTGTGGATGTCAGCAAAAAAAGAGGATATAACCACGCGGAATCCGTATCCTGCGATAGCCCATGCAGCGTGCTCACGGCTGGATCCACTGCCGAAGTTCTTTCCAGCCACAAGAATCTCTCCCCCGTATGTGGGGTTGTTGAGCACGAATTCTGGTTTCGGGTTGCCCTCCTTGTCGTAACGCCAGTCGCGGAAGAGGTTGTCACCGAAGAATTTCTCATCGCGAGTTGTCGCTTTGAGGAAGCGTGCCGGGATAATCTGGTCGGTGTCCACGTTCTCCAACGGGAGCGGCACACAGGTGGACTGTATGATATCAAATTTCTGTTTCATTGTTTTAAATGGGAGTAAAAGTGGGAGTAAAAATGGGAGTAAAAGTGGGAGTAAAAATGGGAGTAAAAGTGGGAGTAAAAAGGGGAGTAAAAAGGGGAGTAAAAGTGGGAGTAAAAGTGGGAGTAAAAAGGGGAGTAAAAAGGGGAGTAAAAATGGGAGTAAAAAAGGACGATAGTTTTGTAATCGAGTTTGGATATTCCTCTTTTCTTCCTAATTCCGCATGAATTTCACTTCCTGTTTTTGCAGAAAAAAAATACTTCCTGATAAAATCAATTCTGGTTCTCTTTCATGAAAATTCTGGGGTCAGTGATTACGCCAGTGATGGCAGCAGCAGCCGCCACGAGCGGCGATGCGAGAATGGTCCTGGCTCCAGGTCCCTGCCGTCCTTCGAAATTGCGGTTCGATGTTGAAACAGACAGTTTTCCAGCTGGTATCTTGTCGTCGTTCATCGCCAGACAAGCCGAGCATCCCGGCTGTCGGATTTCAAATCCAGCAGCCTCAAGCACGCGGTCGAGCCCCTCGTCATGAATCTGTTGGCTCACCATCCACGACCCAGGCACAAGCCAGGCGGTCACGTTTTCCGCCTTCTTCTTACCTTTCACGAGGTTGACGAACGCCCTGAAGTCCTCGATACGTCCGTTGGTGCAAGCACCGAGGAACACATAATCCACTGTCTTTCCAAGCAGTTTCTCTCCAGGCTGGAATCCCATGTAATCAAGCGCCTTGACGAAGGAAGCCTGTCCCGCCTCGTCGATGGTGTCGAGTGTAGGAATTGTGTCGTTGATTCCCATGCCCATTCCCGGGTTCGTGCCGTATGTGATCATCGGCTCTATGTCTTCTGCCTGGAATGTCAGTTCTTTGTCGAACACAGCGTCGTCGCCGCTCTTCAGCGTCTTCCAGTATTCCACCGCCTTATCCCAATCCTCACCCTTCGGCGCATACTCACGTCCTTTCAGGTAGTTGAATGTCTTCTCGTCGGGTGCGATGAATCCTCCACGAGCCCCCATCTCAATAGAGAGGTTGCAGAGCGTGAGCCTTCCCTCCATGCTGAGGTTGCGTACAGCCGCCCCTGCATATTCGACGAAATAGCCGGTAGCTCCACTGGTGGTGAGCTTACTCATAAGGTATAGCGCAACATCCTTTGCAGTCACTCCCCATTTCAGCTGTCCCTCGATGTTTATGCGCATCGACTTCGGCTTCTGCTGGAGGATGCACTGCGATGCCATCACCATCTCCACCTCAGATGTTCCGATACCGAAAGCCACCGCTCCCACCGCACCGTGAGTAGATGTGTGTGAGTCGCCGCATACAATGGTCATACCTGGGAGTGACAGTCCTCTCTCCGGCCCCACCACATGGATGATTCCGTTCTTCGGATCCATCATTCCGAAATGAGTGAGCCCGAAATCAGCCGCATTCTTGGCTAGCGTATCTACCTGCGTCTTGCTCACCGGGTCTTCTATCGGCTTGTCCTGGTCGTGAGTCGGTGTGTTGTGGTCTGGCATACAGAAAATCTGACTTGGCCTGAGGCATTGAAGTCCTCGCTGGCGCATTCCCTCGAACGCCTGAGGCGATGTCACCTCATGGCAGTACAGTCTGTCGATATACAGCTGCGTGGGGCCGTCCTCCACGTTCTGAACCACGTGGGCATCCCATATCTTGTCAAATAAAGTATTCATAAAAAAAATTTACGATTTTACAATTTACAAATTACGATTTATTCGTTCATTGGATTCTTCCAGCATCGTCCCAGAACCCTAAACATTAAATTTTAAACTTATTAATACAATCGATATATGCTTCCACAGATGCCGCCACGATATCTGTGTTGGCGCCGAATCCATAATACATCTGATGGTTGTACTCCACCTGCATGTGTACTTTTCCCACATCGTCGGATCCTTTGCTGATGGCCTGGATAGTGAATTCCTTGAGTGTCATCTGGCGGTTGACGATTTTCTTGAGCGCCTTGATGGCAGCATCGACCGGTCCGTTGCCGCTTGCACACTCCTCGAAGTGTTCTCCAGCGATGTTCAGTCCGAGGCTCGCCACCGACTTCACCCCTACTCCACTGGTCACCTGCAGATATTCCATCTTGATGCGGTGGTTCTCAGTGCGGTCGGCTCCTGCCAGCATGAGGATGTCGTCGTCGTTGATGTCCTTCTTCTTGTCTGCGAGTTTAAGGAAGTCCTGATACACCTTGTCGAGCTTTTCCTGTGAAAGCTCCACCCCAAGCACTTTCAGCCTGCTCTTCAGCGCAGCCCTTCCGCTTCGTGCGGTCAACACGATGGAGTTGTCGTCGATCCCCACATCATGTGGGTCGATAATCTCGTAGGTCTGCACATTCTTCAGCACTCCGTCCTGATGTATGCCGCTGGAGTGAGCAAAGGCATTACGTCCGACGATGGCCTTATTAGGCTGCACCGGCATGTTCATCAGGCTGGACACCATGCGGCTGGTGGGATAGATTTTCGATGTGTTGATATTTGTCTCGATCCCGATGTGCTTGTGGCATTTCAGAATCATGGACACCTCCTCCAGCGACGTGTTGCCAGCCCGCTCTCCGATTCCGTTGATGGTGACCTCCGCCTGCCGTGCTCCGTTGAGGATTCCGCTCATCGTGTTGGCCGTAGCCATACCGAGGTCGTTATGGCAATGTGTGGATATGATGGCGTTCTCAATACCTTCCACATGGTCGCAGAGATATTTGATTTTCTCGCCATATTCCGCGGGGAGACAATATCCCGTTGTGTCTGGGATGTTCACCACTGTGGCTCCGGCTTTAATGACCGCCTCCACCACCCTTGCAAGGTATTCGTTCTCCGTTCGTCCGGCATCCTCTGCATAGAACTCCACGTCATCGACAAAGCGACGCGCATATTTCACAGCCGCCACTGCCCGTTCAATAATTTCCTCGCGGTTGGAATTGAATTTATACTTGATGTGTGGGTCAGATGTACCGATGCCCGTGTGGATCCGTTTGCGTTTGGCAAACTGTAAGGCCTCCACCGCCACGTCAATGTCTTTCTGTACCGCACGTGTCAAGGCGCAGATTGTGGGCCATGTCACCGCTTTGGAAATCTCTATCACGGAATGAAAGTCACCTGGGCTGGAAATAGGGAATCCAGCCTCAATCACATCCACACCCAAAGCCTCCAACTGCTTAGCCACCTGGATTTTCTCAATGGTGTTGAGCTGACATCCGGGCACCTGCTCACCGTCTCTGAGGGTGGTGTCGAAAATGAATAATCTGTCCATCTTATATATTTATTTATTATAAAAGGGAGTTAAAATGGGAGTTATATTTTTTCAAATAGGGAGTTATATTTTACAAATAGGGAGTTAAAATGGGAGTTATATTTTTTCAAATAGGGAGTTATATTTTACAAATAGGGAGTTAAAATTAAACCGAAGTTTTTCAGCGCGACTCAACTTAGGGTAACCTTCGCAGATGTTAGCTGCAATCGATACCGCAGCACGACGGAATTGAGACGACAATCCGTAACGTTCGTCTTCTGGAAATTGCTTTGTTATATTGTAAACCGATTTAACAAACTCCTGAGCTTTCTGCCAGCACTCCAAATCTTTAAAACTGCAACTTGTTTTATGGTTCTTATATAATTCCATTTTTACTTCCTATTTTACTTCCTATTCACAGAATATTACTTCCTATTTTACTTCCTATTTAACTTCCTATTAAAAAAAACAGCCTTTCTCATCCGCCCGGACCAAGAAAGGCTATAATTATGCTTCAAAGCTCATCTACAGCATCATGCCTCTCCCGCTCCGGGCTTGATAAGTCGTAGCGAAAGTAATATAATGCTGTTAATGATGATGTTCATTTTTTGAGTAATTGAGTTGTACGGTTGGTTTTTAGACACCCCACGGGGAGTCTCTACTTGGTCGTACGGTTGGTTTTCAGACACCCCACGGGGAGTCTCTACTTGGTCGTACGGTTGGTTTTCAGACACCCCACGGGGAGTCTCTACTTGGCCGTACGGTTGGTTTTGACTTGCAAAATTACAAATAAAAGTTGATTAATCAAAACATTTTCAGTATTTTCTTGCTTTCCGCTTACAAATCGACAGAGAAAGCACTCAAAAAGATTTCAATATGAAACCGCCAAACGGCAGAAAGATGGAATAGTCATGAGAGACAAACAGATGCCGCCCGATTCCCATCGGACGGCATCCAGCAAGAATTAATAACCCAAAATTAGTTATGATTTCCTCATAACATTCATTCTTACATGTGTGTTTTTCATAGTACTGTAGCTTAAGCCGTCATTCAAACGGCCGGTTAACCAGACTGGGCATTATACGAATGATTAAGACAGCCCCACCTTGCGACAACGATGAACCGCAACAAGGAACCAAGCAAGGGAAATCAACATGATCCAAACCGACCCGCCTGCACAAACAGCAAATGCCAGGAATGCAGCTATCGCGTTTATGATTCTACGAGCCTGTATCGGGCTGATTTCCTCTTCGATTACAGAGGAGAAAAGAGCGGCGAAAAAAGTCCACGCCGACTTACGTGCGAGCTGATGCTCTTGTTTTTTGATACTCATTGTTTCCATAAGATGCTATTTATTTGGTTTGATGTTGCAAAGTTACAATGCAATCGTGCCAAACTACGGCAAATTAAAAAATATTTTTGTCAAAAATTACCACTTTGTGTTAATTCTTGTTAAACAGAATGGATTGGTCAGAAACTTTTTTTCCGAAAACGTCGGAAAGAATCTGTTTTTCCAGCTAATTTTGCAGACGAAAAACACTTTAAACCATAATTATCGTGTAAGCGAACGCAGCCGATAATCAACAAACCTAAACTATAATCTATAAACTATAAACTACAAATCAACATGAAAGACATTGTGATTTCACTGAAAAAGAACGAACTTGCCTACGACATCGAGTTCATGACCTACAAAGTGGCGAAAGTGCATTTCGCAGAAACTCATCCTTCAGCAGCTCAGGAAGTGGCATCAGCCCCCTCCGACCATGATTTCATCGACCGTCTGGTGGTGTCGGGGATTGAGAACGTGAGGAACGAGCTAAGCTGGTGTGCTGTACGTCACCGGCGTGTGGCTTCCGACGACAAAATCTCAGGTCTTGTCCTCTCCTACGACATCCTCCTGCGTATCGACGAAAACAACCACACAGACCTGCAAGTGGTCGCATCGCTAATTCATGACTATCTCGTGAATCATGCAGTGTATCACTATCTGCTCATCACCGCCACCTCATTCGCCCCGCCCTTCGCAGCCCTCGCCGAAGCCACGCTCAACAAAATCTATCTCCACGTGAGGGAGGAGAAGCCCAGACGAAGGTATTTTAGTTTTTAGAACACATACTCATTTTAGATTTTAATTTTGACAACGAATCTTTGCTAATCTTTACGAAGTTTTACACTAATGTGTTAATACGGATTAGTGGACTCAAGGCTCAAAGCAATTATTTCTACAACGAATCTTTGCGAATTTTCACGAATAACATGAAGGTGATTTATTAAGAGATATCATATATTTAAAAAGAAAAACGAGGACGAAATCGTTTGGTGTTATGAAATAATTATGCTAACTTTGCAATCGGAAAACACACCTTAAAAAATATATACTATGGATAACACAAGAGAACGTGATGCGGAGCTCTTCGCATCTTATTGCCGGTATATCCGGAACAGCAACACCACCCATGCCCAGGCAGTCAGAGCAGCAGTGAACTCACCTGCGAGCCGCTACTGGGTCAGTCCCAACTACCTCTACCGTGAGATTGTACGCCGCCGTAAAGGCGAAACTCATGATGAAAGACGTAAATTGAGGAAATCCGACCTCTACGACCGTCTATACGCCGACTACCTCACCATTCGTCTGCGCCCCCTCTGCCGTGACTTGTCGATGGAGGCACTGTGCGACTTGCTCGTGAACCGCCCTGCCCCCTCGTTCTTCCTCAGCGAGAAACGCGGCGATGAGATTATCAAATATTATCGGCTACGGCTGAGGGAAAGAGAGATGCAAATGAAAGCACAAAAAAATAAGCCTTAATTCAAGTTTCGGATGTTCAATCAACAAAAAAAAGAAAAAAAAACGTTTTGTCATGGGCTGCGTCCAATGGTATGGATTGCAGCCATGCTTGCCTGAAAACAAGTTTTCAGCAAACATGCCCACAACCCATACCGCACTACGTGCTGACAAAACTGAACAAAAAGTAGAACTTCGTTCTTCAAAAAACGCTTCGCTTAACAAAAAGCCATCCGGTTTGATTGCCAGAACACAACTGATAATGTGTTGTAAAACAATAAATAATAACTTCAGAAACTTGAGTAAGCCTTAATGATATTGAGATATGTGGAATTATTAGTAATTTTGCAATGTCACAAAGAAAACATCTTAATCCATGGAAGTGAAGGAACCATCAATAGATTATTGTCCTAGAAGTTCTCGTTTAGAACAGCCTTACACGCTTGAGACTCTGAAGACAAAAGTAATTGAGGCAGTTGATGCCACATCCGATGAGGATTTATTGCTATTTTGCCTGAATAATTTGAAGAACAGACAACCGATTCCTTGTTGTTTCGATGACAGCCTGCTGAAATCAGAAATCCAACGGTCATTAAATAGTGGTGTCGCTTCAGAGGAGGAAGTAAACCAAATGTATCTAAAATGGGGTCTTTAAAAGTGAAATGATATAAAAGGGCATTGTATCAACACGATGCCTTTATTAGTTTTTATGCTTTCAATACCCCCATAAAAGTGTGGTTTTTGATTGTTTATTCCCCAAGAAAAGTGTAATTTACAGAGAAAAAAATCCCGGGACACATGGTTGTGTTCCGGGATTTTCATATATGATTACGTTGAAAATCGATTACCAGAGAGAATAATTCTGCTGCTGAGTAGCCATGGCAGCTGCGGCAGCGGCCTCCTCCTCCTCGAGTTCGTCGCGTTCTTTGGCTGGTGCGCCACCAGCCTCAAAGCTCTTGTCGTTGATTACGAACATAAGATCCTCTTTACCGTCAATCAGGTTGACAACTGTATATGGTTTGATATATGCTTTCTTTTCCATTATTATGATACTATTTAATTGTTCTTTATTCTGGTGTTTTGAGCCTGGCTGGTCTTCCCAAAAGGGAAGAACCATGCCTCAGCTCTATTTCATCAATTATTTAACCATAACTTTCTTGCCGTTCTGAATGTAAATACCCTTCTGAGTTGGCAGACCCTGAATCTTCACGCCTGAGATGGTGTAGAAGGTTCCGTTCATGTCGATGCCGGCGTTGTTGCCCTCAACCAGTTCGATTACGGTGCTGAAGTCATCATCCGGATCGTCGTTGAAGAAGCTCTTCAGGTAGACAGCCTTCACGCTGTTGCCTTTCAGTACGTTCTGACCAATCACGAGGTAAGCGCGGTTGGACTTCAGCTTGCCACCAGCTTCCTTCAGACGATAGAATCCGGGCTCATCGCTTGTGAGGCTGTTGTTCTGACCTACGGTGTTGTACTG
>JAEEOB010000016.1 GCA_016284045.1 Bacteroidaceae bacterium | reverse complement strand
ATGTGGCTCCTGCCAGTTCACCTGTCCTTCCCATCGTCCATTGCTCGACTTGATCCGTCAGGGCAAGAGCACCGTAATGGGCATAATCCGTGCACGTCACGCAAAATAATTTACGATTTTCAGCTTTACTATTTACTATTTATTATATCATTTTAATATTTAGTGATTTAGTAATAAATTCACAGAATAACATTATCAAACAGATATGAATAAATTAACAGTTTCCTTGTCTCCACATGTCCATTCAGGCGATAGCGTGAGCAAGAACATGTACGGCGTACTGATAGCCTTGGTTCCTGCCCTTCTCTGCTCCTTCGTCTATTTTGGTCTGGGAGCGATTTTAGTAACCCTTGTCTCAGTTGCCTCTTGCGTTCTCTGTGAGTGGGCAATAAACAAATACATGCTTAAGCGCAGCGACACTTCGGTAACCGATGGTTCTGCGATTCTGACAGGCGTCCTTCTCGCCTTTAACCTTCCCTCCAACCTTCCATTGTGGATTGTGGTTATCGGTGCCATCTTCGCAATCGGTGTAGTCAAAATGACCTTTGGTGGTTTAGGCTGCAACCTGTTTAACCCCGCTTTGGCCGGCCGTGCGTTTCTGTTGATATCATTCCCTGTTCAGATGACCACCTGGCCAAAACCGATGATGGGTTTCTTTAATTTAGACGCAGAAACCGGTGCTACTCCCCTAGCCTTGATGAAACAAGTGATCAAAGGGGGTGACCAAGCCTCTCAGGCCGCAAGCGAATTAGTCAACACCGATTTTCTCTCAATGCTGACAGGCAATACCGGCGGTTGTATGGGTGAGGTCTGTGAGATAGCTCTACTCATTGGCTTCTTCTATATGCTTTATAAAAAGATTATCACCTGGCACATCCCTGTGAGCATATTGGCAACAGTCTTTGTCTTTGCCGGTCTGCTTCATATAGCAAAGCCTGAATATCCCGCACCCTGGCTTGACTTGGTTTCTGGCGGTCTGATGCTCGGTGCCATCTTCATGGCCACAGACTATGTTACCTCACCAATGTCGAAGAACGGTCAGTTGGTATATGGAATTGCGATAGGTTTCCTGACAGTAGTCATCCGTACATGGGGTGCCTATCCTGAGGGAATGTCGTTTGCGATACTTATCATGAATGCATTCGTTCCGTTAATTAACAACTATTTTAAACCAAAGCGATTCGGGGAGGTAGTCAAAAAATGAAAAAGCTCAGTTCATCCTTATTAAACATGGTGATAGTGTTGACGCTTATCGCCGTGATAGCGGGCGGAATTCTTGCATACGTAAACAGTGTGACCGCTCCTCAGATAGAGAAGATTAATGCAGACAACCTTGCAGCTGGCATCAAATCCGTAATGGGAGGAGGCGATGTTCAGGTGGCTCCAGAAGAAACAATGACCGCTACCATAGGAGGTAAGGATAAGTTGTTTGCAGTATATCCCGTAAGTGACGCTTCCGGCACGTCATTGGGTAAAGCCATAAAGACGAGTGAGAATGGTTTCGGCGGTGATTTGGAAGTGCTTGTCGGTTTTGACCCCGAAGGAACAATTTTAGGTTATACCGTTCTTCAGCACGCTGAGACTCCGGGTCTTGGTGCCAAAGCCGGCTTATGGTTTCAGAAAGACGGTAAAGGAAACATAATCGGCATGAACCCCGGCAAGAACAACTTTACAGTTAGCAAAGACGGTGGTGAGGTGGATGCCATAACTGCCTCAACGATTACCTCTCGTGCATTCCTTAAAGCCATCCAGAATGCATACGACACAGCTTATGGTAACAGTTCAAAGTAAAGAAAGGAGAAAAAGATTATGAGTTATTTTAAGATATTAAAGAATGGTATAGTAAAGGAGAATCCCACCTTTGTTCTTCTCCTAGGAATGTGTCCGACGTTAGGCACAACCTCCTCAGCCATTAACGGTCTGTCGATGGGTTTAGCCACGACCTTTGTTTTGATTCTTTCGAATCTGATTATCTCCTTAATTAAGAATCTGGTTCCCGACAAGGTCCGCATCCCTTCCTATATAGTGGTAATCGCCTCATTGGTGACCATACTTCAGATGCTGATGCAAGCATATCTTCCAGGAATATATGCCACCTTGGGTCTGTTTATACCTCTGATAGTGGTAAACTGTATCATATTAGGTCGTGCAGAGGCCTTTGCGGCAAAAAACGGTCCAGTAGAGTCTATATTCGACGGGGTCGGCATCGGCATAGGTTTCACCATCGCTTTGACACTTCTTGGAGCCTGCCGTGAGATATTAGGCACAGGTGTCTTATTCAAGAGCGATGATTTCGGAATAGCCGGTATTCCCCTTCAAGGTGAGAGCGGCGGCATGCTAATGTTTGTTCTTGCTCCCGGTGCATTCATCGTATTAGGCTATTTAATTGCAATTGTTAACAAAATGAGAAAGGCATAATTATGGAATACATCTTGATATTTATCACCGCGATATTCGTAAACAACGTCGTATTATCGCAATTCTTGGGCATCTGCCCCTTCCTTGGTGTGTCGAAGAAAGTATCGACCGCTTCAGGTATGGGAATGGCTGTCACCTTCGTCATGACCCTCGCTACCCTGGTGACTTATTGCATCCAAAAGTATGTGCTTGACCCGAACGGACTCGGCTATTTACAGACAATCGCTTTCATCTTAGTGATAGCCGCATTGGTTCAGATGGTAGAAATCGTATTGAAGAAAGTGTCTCCTGCCTTGTATCAGGCCTTGGGCGTGTTTCTTCCATTGATAACGACCAACTGCTGTATCCTTGGTGTTGCCATCTTAGTGATTCAGAAAGACTATAATCTATTAGAGGGTATGGTTTACGCCATTTCCACTGCATTAGGTTTTTATTTGGCTATGGTTGTGTTCGCAGGTTTGCGTGAGCAGATGGAACTGAACAACGTACCAAAAGCAGTAAAAGGTATGCCGCTCGCCTTAATCACCGCCGGTTTGCTGTCGATGGCCTTTATGGGCTTTAGCGGTGTTGACAGTGGTTTACGTCTGTTGTTCGGGCTGGACTAATGTGATATTTACGATTTACAGTTTTACTTAAAGACGACACATCACATGTTCTTAGATATAAAAAACACTTTTTGGCTATTGTTTTTAAGGTTATATATAGTAATTTCCATCAGGTGAACATATTATAATCATATTTCGCTCAGTATCAAAAAATTATGAAAAAATTCCTTATATTATTGACAATGGTTTTGTTATCTCAGAACATAAATTCCCAACAATTGGAAGGTACTTATCAAGCAAGCAGAGAATTCCACACCTTGATGAACTCATTTGTTGAGGAAGATAATGTAGATGTTGATTTCAGTTTGTTTTTCAACAAAAATGTTATCAATATCATTGTAACCGTTCATGTGTCTTCTGGGGGAATGGATATAGACTGTGACCTTACGATTCCAGGCACATATCAAAGGACCGGCGACCGAATGCTTTGTAAATTCAATAAAAAATCGACAGATTTTGCTTTAACAGGTATTCGTTCAGATGATCCTGAAATCCAAAAGGTGTTGAATACAGATGAGAGCCGTGAGGGTCTTTATAAACTGTTAGAGGAGATGATGCGCGAGGAGATGGAGTCCGAGATGTCGGACATCTCAGAAGTAAGTAATGTGTTCCAGCGTTTCACCATCAAGTCACAGACTTCCAGAACTATCACAGTCATATTAGAAGATGAGATGGAAATCACATTTATAAAACAAGAATTGTTAAAACAATAAATAAAAAAGCATGGTGTGCTCCAACGGTGTAACACTATGCTTTTTTCTTTAAGTTATATTATATAACGTGTGGCAAATAAACATTAAATGTAACAGAATCGTAACGATTATAATTTTAGAATACGATAAATCCACCATACCTTTGTAATAGAAAAAATACTAATATCAAATCATTATGGAATCCTCCCCTAGTATCTTACTGCTGATATTTAAGCTGTTAGGTTCATTAGCCTTGCTTATTTTTGGTATGAAGCAGATGAGTGACACCCTTCAGAAGATGGCTGGTCCTCAGTTACGCCATATCTTAGGCCGCATGACGACGAATCGTTTCACCGGTATGTTTACCGGCATGTTTGTAACCGCCGCTGTTCAGTCGTCCACAGCCACAACAGTCATGACCGTGTCCTTTGTAAACGCAAGTCTTCTGACTTTGGCTCAGGCCATCAGTGTAATCATGGGTGCAAACATCGGTACGACGCTAACCGCCTGGATTATGTCCGCCGGTTTTGCCTTCAACATCACCGACCTCGTCTGGCCCGCATTCGTTATCGCCTTGTTTCTTATATACCGAAAGCGCAACAAGACTATAGGCGATTTCATCTTTGGTCTTGCTTTTATGTTTCTCGGTTTAGGAACCTTACGCATGACAGGTATGGACATGAAACTGGGTGAGCAGCAAGTCATTCTAGACTTCTTTCAATCGTTTGACAAGGACAGTTTCTGGACCACATTGATATTTCTTGTGATAGGTGGTATTCTGACGATGTGCTGCCAATCATCCGCCGCAGTGATGGCCATCACAATGATATTGTGTTCGAGTGGTGCATTACCAATATATCAGGGTATCGCCTTGGTAATGGGTGAGAATATCGGCACAACCGTAACATCGAACTTAGCCGCTCTATCCGCTTCGACTCAGGCCCGCAGAGCAGCCTTTGCCCACATGTTCTTCAATCTGTTCGGCGTGTTCTGGATACTGATAATATTCAAACCATTCGTTAATTTCGTATGTTCCCTTGTTGGCTATGATGTAGAGATGCCCAAAGAGAGCAGTTCGTTTGCCTCAAATACAGCCAAACTCAGTGTTGTCCTCGCCACCTTCCACACCTGTTTTAATGTAATTAACACGTTTATCCTGATTTGGTTCATTCCTCAAATAGAGAAACTGGTATGTAAAGTAATCAAGGGCAAGAAGAAAACAGACGATGAAGCCGATGATAACGAGCCAGTTCGTCTGAAATACATTGAGGGTGGTCTTATGTCCACACCTGAAATTTCAGTCTATCAAGCCCAACAAGAGATAACCGTCTTTGGTAAACGCATGCACCGCATGTTCGGTTTCGTCCAGGGCCTGTTGAACGATACAGATGAGGAGATGTTTGAAAAAACCTATAATCGTGTTGTAAAATATGAGGATATCAGCGACAATATGGAGATAGAGATAGCCAAATATCTTGAGAAAGTGAGTGAGGCTCAGTTAAGCGAAGAGACAACGAGCAAAATTCATGATTTGATGCGTGAGATAAGTGAGTTGGAGAGTATCGGTGATTCCTGCTACAACATCGCCCGGATATTCAAGCGTGTACGTGACAATAATGAAAAGTTCATCGATACTCAGAAAGCAAATATCGATAAGATTATGAATCTTACTTTATCCTCCCTAGAGCAGATGATGGTTGTGTTGAATGGCCGACGTGAGGACTTGTCGATGAAAGAGACTTACCGTATAGAAAATGAGATAAACACGTTACGAGATGAGTATAAAATGGAAAACATGAGTGAGATAAAGAATCACAAATATGACTATTTCATAGGAACAGCCTACATTGACTTAGTGAATGAATGCGAACGCTTAGGCGACTATGTAGTAAATGTTGTCGAGGCGAAATTCTCAAAGTTTTAAGAGGCGCAGCAGACGAGATTATTTACTATTTACATCTTTACGATTACTTTTCACATTTGTTCATTTAGCTATTTAAACATCTAAGAAGAATTAGTATTTCCAGGGCACACATAGCGTAATTCCCTGATTCATAATAATCTGATGGAAAAGAAACGAATACTCGTAGTAGATGACGAGCCGGACTTATGCGAGATTATAAGCGTGAATCTACAACTCTCCGGTTATGTTTCAGACATCGCCTATTCCGCTGAAGAGGTACTTACCAAAGACTTATCCATGTACAACTTAATCATATTGGACGTTATGATGGGCGAGTTGTCCGGCTTTGACTTATTGTCGTTACTAAAGAAAGATACATCAACGCGTCAAATCCCCGTGATGTTTCTAACGGCAAAAGATGGTGAGAACTCTTTATTAGAAGGATTCCGCTTAGGTGCAGATGACTATATCTCCAAGCCATTTTCAGTTAAAGAATTGCTAGCCAGAGTTAAAGCTGTTCTCTCTCGTTCAGTAACCTCATATCAGGCAAACAGTTCCCATTTGATTGACTACAAAGGAATCCGCCTGGATGAAGAGCAGAAAAGCATATCTGTTGACGGCGAATCAGTTTCTTTGACCCGCACAGAATTTGAATTGCTTCATCTGCTTATACTTCACTTAGGTAAGGTCTTCAGCCGTCAGGAGCTGATTAAATCCATCTGGCCCTGTGATGTAATCGTAACAGACCGTACAATAGATGTAAACATCGCCCGTCTTCGTAAGAAATTAGGTATTTACGGAAGCAGTATTTGCTCCCGTCAAGGCTATGGGTATTATATAAGTCAGTCATGAAAAAGGTCAGTGAAGGTAAGAAGATGTTTTTTAGCGTAATGATTATCTTCTTATGCTATGCCATTATCTTTATCCTGTTTGAAGATTACGACCGTCAGTATCTACAGCCCTTTGATGAAGCGAGCGACTGGCACTTGCTGACCTTCTCAATAGTAGTGATGTTATGCCTGTCGTTCTTACTTCACCGTTACTCCCGTAAGATGGACGACCGCATCAGCCGTGATCAGTCGGAGAAAGAAGCTCTGATGCGGCGTGAACTGACCCAGAACATCGGTCATGAGCTGAAGACCCCTGTTGCAAGTATTTTGGGTTTTACAGAGACAATACTGGAAAATCCAGACTTAACCTCAGATCAGAAAACTCAGTTTATTGAAAAAAGCCATGCCCAAGCCCAGCGTTTGTCAGCATTGCTACAAGACCTATCGACTTTAAACAGAATGGATTATGCCCCTGGCATGATAGAGAAGCATAAGACCGATGTCAACGAACTTGTATCGACAGTTGTTAATGATGTTCGAATTTCCCTAGAAAAGAAGTCGATGGAGTTTAAGAACTACCTCCCTTCCAGTGTTTTTGTAAAAGGTAATTCAGCCTTATTATACAGTATATTCCGTAATCTGTTTGATAATTCCATAAACTACTCCGGAGAAAAGAGCACCATAGAGCTTCAAGCTCATGAATCATCGGGTTATTGGCATTTTATCTTCAGCGATAACGGAATAGGTGTTGACACCATCCATCTCCCACGCCTTTTTGAGCGTTTTTACCGTGTTGACCGTGGAAGGATGCGCAGTATTGGTGGAACAGGCTTAGGTTTGTCAATAGTAAAAAACGCAGTCATGCTTCATGGTGGAAATATCAAAGCAGAGCAAAATGGCGAAAGCGGTCTTCGTTTTGTTTTTTCTTTACGAAAATAAAAAAATGTTTCGTGAAAATGAAGAAAGTGTTATTGCGTAAAAGTAGTAGTTTTGAGATTGTTGCTTTTGAAACAATTATTAATGAATTTATTAAAAATATTAACAAAAGGGGAATATTGGTTACAAAGTTTAAAGAATATGTAACAAACATTACAAACTATTGATATTATAATGAGTACTTTTGCGTATAATTTTGGTAAAAATCGTACAAATGCACGAAAAATTGCTAAAATAACACAAGAAATTGAATCAGATTTTGATGGAATTCAAATTAAAGGAATGTATCAGAAAAGAAAAGTAACAAGAAGAGCCAATAGAAACACATCAAATAGGACATGAGATTTTAAAATTCGACTATGACATTATATTAATTAGGGGTGAATAGAAAGGGAAACTGACTGAATAAGTAAAAACGATATCATAACATATCATTTATCATCTTTTTATTAACTAATAACTAATTCAAACATGAAAAAATTTTTTACTCTACTCGCTGCAGCTTTTATATGCAGCAGCAGTGCCGTGTTTGCACAGGATGATGAGCCAGGAGACGATCCCGTTGAACCGCAGTTTGTATCATTCTGGTGTCATGAGTTCCGCGACCCTGAAGTAGGTGCCGCTCAGTTTGATGGTCCGGCAGAAATTGTTGAGGACCCGACCAATCCTAGTAACCACTGCGCAAAAGTTCATGTACGTAGTGAGGAGGTCGCCCGTGCCGCAGAGAACATAATTGAAGCCGACGGTGCTCTTGCAGGTTGGGACAGCCAGTTCTTCGTTTACTCAAAGACCGCTTTCCAGGAGGGTCAGGAGATCAAGCTTGTGATGCGTGTAAGAGCTGAATTCGAGACAGAAGGCGAAACAACAGCATCAGTTGGCACCCAGGCTCACAACGAACCAGGAAACTATAACCACTGGGCTTGCGTAGGCAACGTTGAATTCACTACAGAGTGGAAGAAAGTCGAACTTTCGGCAAATGTGACCGCAGACATGACTCAGGCCGCCAACGGCAAGGAGTTCCACTCCATCGCCTTGAACCTTGCAGACTACAAGAAAGGTATGACGGTTTATTTCGATGACGTGAAGCTTTATGTACGTGACCCCAACCAGCAGCCTCCTTCACCAGACACAGGCTGGTTCAACCTTCTTCCTCAGGGCACAGAGACAGACTTCACCTTCGGCAACTTCCACACCTTCACAGGCCGTGACGGTGAGATAGGTTCAGACCTACCCGCACGCGTAGTAGCAGATCCACTCGATGGTGAGCCTGCATTGAACGTATCAGGTGTTTGCTACAATGCCATCGAAGAAGTACCAATCATTGACGAGGAGACTGGTGAGCCGTTCGTTGACGATGACGGCAATCCTGAAGTTGAGATTAAACAAATCTGGATTAAGGAGAATGGTGACACAGTACGTAATATCGATGACTGGCAGACCCAGTTCTTCGTAACCGTACCTCATGTATTCGCTACAGGCCAGCAGTTTAAACTGAAAATGTGGGCCCGCGCTGACAAACCATCTCAGATTGACACTCAGATTCACACCATGCCAGGAGGCTACATACATTGGAGTTTTGTAGGCAGCATTGATTTGACAACCGAATGGACGCTGTTCGAATTCGGTGAAGAAGAAGTTGACCAGATCCGCACAATACCAAGTGAAGGAAATGGCGGTCAGACAATAGCTTTCAACTGTAACAAGAACAAAGATGAGGTTGTGAACTACTACTTCCGTTTTGAGGAATTCGATTTCAACAATGGTGATGTGACCATTGATGAGCGTACACTCGGAAAAGAAGATATAAATGTTGCAATTCCTGAACCAGGCGAAGAGCCAGCCATCACGAATGTTGACTTCACCACATGTATGGAAACGTTAGGCGTTGAGGACATCGCAGAACTTATCGAGAGCGGCTGTATGACCGTACAGCGTGTTCCTGTACAGACCAGCGAAGAGGAGCAGGGCGAAGAAGCAGCAGGATGGGAAAACGTTATTCCAGACGGAAATATGGAACCTGAGGGAACTACTGATCCGGGCGAAGATGATGATGATCCTAACATGGAAGTACAGTATGAGGAGCAGCTTGAAGCAGCCAGTGGTTTCTCATTTAACAACAAGGGTCTTTACACAGATGAAGGCGTACTTCAATTCGAGGTACCTGAAGGCTACACAGCAGACGCCGTACCATTCAACATCTATAACACCAGTGAGGATTCCTACAAAGGCAAGAGCATTGACGGTGCTTTCTACTTCGTTAACCAAGACGGTTGGAACTATCGTTTCAACATCACCTTCAAGGGTGAGCCATCAGATGCTATAAAGGGTGACGTTAACGGTGACGGCAGGGTTGACATCTCAGACGTTGTTGCTATCATCAACCAGATGGCAGGCACAGCAGAGTGGCCAAACGCCAATGTTAACGGTGACGACAAGGTAGATATCAGCGATGTTGTGAATGTAATCAACATCATGGCTGGCCAGTCAGATGCTGCTGAAGAATAATTCCAGCAGGAAATACTTACAATAAAAAAGTAGTGGGCATAAGCTCACTACTTTTTTATGTATTTATGAATAGGGGAATTCAGGTTAACTATAGTTTTAATGGGTCGTTTAGGATTAATGAGCGAAATAGATTAGCTATCGATAAGATGTAGGATTTCGTTGAAAGAATTGATGATATGATTTGCTCCAGCTTCCTTTAATATAGATACGGAACCGTTACCATACGTGACACCGATGGTAGTAGCTCCCGCTCTATTTCCCATCAGGATATCCACAGGCATATCACCGACAATAAGTGCCTGTTGTGGAGTGAATCCTGTCATCTTCAGTGTTTTAAGGACCGGATAGGGATCTGGTTTCGCCTTATCGACATCATCTGCCCCGAGCAAAAGTTCAAAATCGTCGTAGATTCCCATAGTCTGTGTGAGTTCAACGAGAGATGCATGAGAACGTGATGATGCTATGGTAAGTATATATCCATGTTGTTTCAGCAGCTTAATCGTAGAAATCACATGTGGGAAAGGAGATGGTTTGATATTTGCAAGCGTCTCAGCAAAAATACGTCTATATGTATCGGCACACATTTGGATAGTGTAGCCGTCTAAATCAGGGAACAGCTGTCGGAAACACTCATTGAGCGGTAGCCCGATGATGGAAATACATTCCTCATCGGTTTTAGCAGGCAGCTTCAATTCATTGATTGTAGCTTTGAGAGTAGTGACGATATTTCGTTGGGTGTCGCATAGCGTCCCATCGAAATCAAATACTATCAGTTTTATCTTGCACATCTTGTATTAACTTTCTTACCATTCTTATCCCAAGTGTAAATCCACGCTCCGTTTCTGCTGGTGAAAGTGTCACCACTTGCAGAGAGAATCTCTCCCACATAGCTGACACTGAGGCAAGCCAGCCGTTTGCCATTCACATCATATATGACATAAAAAGCAGTTCCCTGCCTTAATATATAGAAAGAAGCGCTGTATGCCACGATAGTTCCCTGACTGGTGCTGATGGTTTTAATTTTCTTTCCGTCCTGGTCGTAGATATAATACCAAGCTCTGGTTTCCTCAATATGGCTTATGGTCTGGGCATTGGCAAGCGCTACAAAGGCAAAAAAGAATAAGGAAAAGAATAGGGATTTCATCATAATATTTAAGATTTACAAAAGTTTATTAAGTGAATAGAAAAAAATGTTGTAAATTGGGACATACATAAAGTAAGTCCCTACTTGATAAAAAGAATCAAATGCAAATATAACATATCGGTTGCAAAAATACGAAAAAAAGAGAGAAAAACGTTCAAAACCGGATAAAAATCACTAATTTTGTAATAGAAAAAGGATAATTCATGGAAAGTTCTCAAATAGAGAGTAAGCAAACGTCGTTCCGTGATTCAAATATGGAACTACTTCGAATCGTATGCATGCTGCTGGTAATATTATGTCACGCCAACTACATGTCATTGGGTAGTCCGAGCCAATCGGACACCATCATTCACAGCGGGAGTTCATTTTTTAGAATGTATCTCTTTGCTGTTTCTGCCATCTGTGTGAACTGTTTTATCCTGATATCCGGTTGGTATGGCATCCGTCCGAAGCTGAAACGTTTTATCAGTTTAATGTTTCAAGTGCTCTTTGTTTGTAGTGTTTCTCTCCTGTTGTATTCGATTCATTCAAATCACCCCCTTGATCAGAGAGATTTCAAAAGCCTGCTACTATTGACAGATGACCTTTGGTTTGTAAAAACTTATATCATATTATATCTGTTGTCTCCAGCCTTAAATTCATTTGGTCAACATGTTACCCATCGTCAGTATTTACTTATCTTGGCAGGATTGTTCCTATTCCAGACAATCTATGGATGGATGTCATCAGGTGCAAACTGGATTGACGGAGGATACTCTCCCTTCAGTTTCATATTTCTATATCTTGTAGCACAATATATCCGCCTTTATCCGAACAGATTGACAAATCAATGCGCAATTCATTATATATCAGCATTTTTGATATTGACATTTGCCACCACTTCTGTAAACTATCTATCCATTCGTTGTGGTATCGGCGAGGGAACAGCATGGTTTTCATACATATCGCCATTCATTCTACTCGAGTCTATTCTATTCTTTTTATTCTTCACAAAACTATCATTTAAAAGCAGAGTAGTGAACTGGATATCCAGCTCTTGCTTTGCTGTTTATTTATTCCACTGCACACCAATAACTTTGGACGGCTTTTGTGAGCAAATCCGTAAATATGATGGAGTCGGTGATTATCTGTCCATTGTGGTAATGATAATCGTCATATTCACTGTATCCATCATGGTTGACAAAGTACGAATGTTGTTATGGAGTTTATTTTTGAAAGTCAAAAAGATAATTTATAAGTGAAAAGTGTAGTTTCTTCGCAAATGAAATTCACACTGGGATTTTCAAATTAATCTTTATAAAAAGTCGAGATGATAGTGTTTTTGAGAAAAGTAAATAGTGAATAGTTAAACGAGTATTAGTGGGGACATACATAAAGTAAATTCTTTCAAATAGATGAAAAACCAGAGTGTCCACTCCAAAGGTGATATATGACAGAAATTCGGTAAAAAAACGAGCAAAGTCTGTTAAGTTGGTGACAATCATCATAATTTACAGAATATGTTACAAACCTGTATTTATATTCGAATAAAATGTTGTAACTTGCAGCCTGAAAAAGAAACGAACAAATCAGGAAAATCAAAAAACATGAAAAAAATGCTATTGACCCTCGGATTGCTGAGTTACCTGCCATTATGTGCTCAGAATCCGATAATTCGTGACCAATTCACGGCGGATCCGACCGCACGTGTGTTTAATGGAAAAATGTATCTTTATCCCTCTCATGACATCCCAGCTCCCGCCGGTCAACGTCAAGACTGGTTCTGTATGGCCGACTATCATGTGTTCTCTTCTGAGAATCTGACAGACTGGGAGGATCACGGGGTTATTGTGACTCACAACGATGTGGAATGGGTACGTCCAGAAAGCTATGCGATGTGGGCTCCCGACTGTGTATGTAAAAACGGGAAATACTATTTTTATTTTCCGGCATCACCTAAAAGTGGGCGTGGTTTCGGCATTGGTGTTGGTATCTCAGACAGTCCTTCCGGTCCATTCCGATTTGAACCGAACATGATTCAAGGCGCAATGGGTATTGACCCTTGTGTTCTGATTGACGATGACGGAACGAGCTATCTTTATTGGAGCGGCATGGGTATCCGCGGATGCAAACTGAAAGACAACATGACGGAATTAGACGGTCAGTCGCAGCAGATGGAAGGTTTGCCCGACGGCTTCAAGGAAGGTCCATTCGCATTCAAACGCAACGGTATCTATTATCTGACATTCCCCTGGGTTCGCAAGGAAGGGGGCACAGAGACCCTCGCCTACTCGACCTCTACAAGCCCCCTTGGTCCGTGGACATTCAAGGGACTAATCATGGCAGAACACTCCAACGGGTGTTGGACGAATCATCATTCGATAGTTGAATATAAAGGTGAGTGGTACCTGTTCTATCACCACAACGATCTCTCTCCGAAATTCGACAAGAACCGCAGTGCCCACATCGACAAGATTACTTTTGCCAAGAACGGTGACATCATTGAGGTGAAGCCCACAATCCGTGGTGTTGGTATCAATCCCAGCACCTCACGCATTGAGATAGACCGTTATGATGAACCTGGCAAAGGAGTAACGGTAGAATTTGTAGATACCGCCAACACCTTTAAAGGCTGGTATGCCACACTAACAGACAAAGACAGTTGGCTGACCTACCGGGATGTGGATTTCAGCGATTTAGGTGCCAGTGGCTATCTGATTGCCAACGTGAAGGCCGAGAACAACACTGAGTTGATTATCAAAGAGAAAAACGCAAAAGGCAAAACATTAGCCAAAGTAAAAGTAGTATGTATGACCGAGGGTCAGTTCCGTCGTGACAACCGTGGCCGTTGGATGACACTTACCTCCTCTTTAGATTATATCCCAAAAGGAGTGACCGATCTATATATCACGAGTGCAGATGGCAATGTAAGCATCGACTGGATTCAGTTCAAGAACCGCGACAAATACTTCCAGCCAGCAAGCAGCGGCTCTGCCCGTCCTGACGACCAGGGCTTCATCCGCCGTTGGCTCCTGTTAGATCCTATAGATAAACCAAACCGTTCGAATACGGTATTCACGGACAGTTATCTCCAAGAGAATTTCAACAAGGAGTATTTTGCCAATCAGTTCACCGCAGTCCCGAAATCTGGTCAGCAGGAAAAAGTAGAAAAACAAGTACTCACTTGGCATGGTTTGGACAGTGAACGTTTTAATGTGAAACTGTTCCGATTTGCAGATTTGAACCAGAAGCAGATTTATGGCGTGCTGTTCTGGGGTGTGACAGTAATCAACTGTGATGAAGAAATTCCCAATGTGCGATTAGCGGCCGGCTCAAACAGTGCCTCCTCCTGGTGGCTGAACGGTGAGCAGGTTTTATTGCTGTCGGGCGACCGCCGAATGGTTGAAGACGACGGAATGTCTCAGCGTCTGACATTGAAAAAAGGCAAGAACATCCTTCGATGTGCCGTGATTAACGGTCCGGGCATGAGCGACTTCTGTGTCCGTTTTTTAGATGAGAGTGGTAAACCAGTAACAAACTATACTATCAATATCGAATAAAATGAAAAGTCTAATAATCACATTAGCCTTATCGGCAACAAGTTTGAGTATTACAGCCCAAGACGGGCAGCCCTATATCCACGACCCTTCAACGATAGCAGAGCGTGAAGGTAAGTACTACACCTTTGGCACAGGCGGTGGTGGTCTGATTTCTGAGGACGGCTGGGTTTGGCATGGAGGAGCAGAACGTCCCGGCGGTGGCGCAGCTCCTGACGTGATGAAAATCGGTGACCGATACCTGATGATTTACGGTGCCACCGGTGGTGGTCTTGGTGGCGGTCATAACGGAAGGATTCTGACGATGTGGAACAAGACATTGGATCCGAAGTCTCCCGACTTCAAGTTTACGGATGCTGTGGAAGTAGCAGCAAGTGACGGCATGGAAGACAACGACGCCATTGACCCTTGTCTTCTTCTCGACCCTCGTGGCCGTTTATGGGTGAGCTACGGCACCTATTTCGGCACCATCCGTCTGATAGAGCTTGATCCTAAGACTGGCTTCCGCAAGAAAGGTAACAAGGAAAAAGACATCGCTATAGACTGTGAGGCCTCGGATTTGATATACCGTGACGGGTGGTATTACCAGCTTGGCACTCATGGCACCTGCTGCGATGGAGTAAATTCCACCTATAATATTGTAGTAGGCCGTTCTAAAGACGTGACCGGTCCCTACGTTGACAATGTTGGCCGTGACATGTTCCATGGCGGTGGCAAGATGGTCATCAACGCAGGCGACAGAGTATGCGGTCCGGGTCATTTCGGAAGAACTATTATCGATGAAGGCGTTGAAATCATGTCATGCCATTATGAGGCAGACTTTGACCGTAGCGGTCGCAGCGTTCTGGGCATCCGTCCATTGCTATGGAAAAATGGCTGGCCAGTGGCAGGTGACCGTTTCAAGAGCGGTACATACGAAATAGAGTCTGAACGTCGTGGTTACTCATTGGAATTAGCAGTTGACTTTGTGCGGATGACTCAAGAACGTCAACGCTTCTGGAACATGGATGCAAACCAACCGCTGGTAAAGATTGAGAATCAGAAACTATCAGACGTAATCAGCACCTGGCCAAATGGCAACATCGGTGTCCGCACAGGCGACTATATGTTCCGTCCTCATCAGCGTTGGACCGTAACTCCTGTAGCAGAAGCCGGCGGTTATTTAGGTGGTCCTTATTACAAAATCGTGATAGAAGGAACAGACCGCGCTTTAACCGCTACCGCCAATAAGGAATTGACAACTGTTCCGACATTCAGCGGCAGTGACGAACAACTATGGCGCATAGAGCAACTGACCGACGGCTGTTTCCGAATCATGCCGAAACGCATTCCCGGTGAAACTGGTTTGAACACCACATACGTACTTTATTCTGCTGGTGACAGCAGCCCAACACTTGCAAAGTGGGACTTTCGCAGTGATAACTCGAAGTGGAATTTCAGAAATCAGTAAGATTATATAAAGTGAATAGTGAATAGTGAAAAGTATAGTTACCCAAGAAAAAAACACATATTCACCATCTTATTCAGGCATTTGACTTACTAATAATTCCACCAGCCTTGGTAAAGCATAGCTGTCGATTTCCTTTTCCTCAATCCAAAGGAAATCGGCAGCTATTTTTGGTTTATCGTTTGTCTCAACGAGATAGCAATCTGCAAAAATGACCTGATGTGTGAGCACATGCTTGACGCTTTGACACACCAATGAGATACTACCCTTAAAATCAGGAATTTTGGGATTATCCTCAATCATTAATGGTTCCCATAATCCCTGCCAAATATCTCCAGCCGGTCGTTTTCTAAGCGCAATAAACGTCTGAGAATTAGTTTTATATCTGATGTAATAATAATAAAACTTCCTTTCTCTGATTTTCACTTTATTCGTTTTGACGGGTAGAGAATAAACTCTTTGTGTTCTTAGTGCGTCACACGTATCAATCATAGGGCAATTGTCACATCTCGGTGAATGTGGCGTGCATTGTATTGCCCCAAAATCCATCATCGCCTGATTGAAGTCAGCCGGATTATTTAAAGGAAGTAAATCCTGCGCTAATTCAGTAAACATTTTTTTTCCCAACGCAGAATCAATCGGTGTATCAATTCCAAAATGCCTTGCCAGCACCCTATAGACATTTCCATCGACAGCAGCAATCGGAATATTGAAAGCAAATGATGCTATAGCAGCAGCAGTGTAGTCCCCTACCCCCTTAAGTGATTTGATATCTTTGAGCGTGTCTGGAAATTTTCCGAATTCCACGATTTGTTTTGCAGCAACATGCAAGTTACGTGCTCTAGAATAATACCCCAGTCCTTGCCACTCTCTAAGAACCTCATCTTCTGTAGCTTTCGCCAAGGATTCCACGTTGGGCCATCTGCTTACAAAACGAGACCAATAACCTGTACCCTGTTGAATTCTGGTCTGTTGCAGTATAATCTCACTCAGCCAAATAGGATACGGGTCGTTAATATTTCTCCATGGCAAATCCCTTTTATTGGCTTCAAACCACTTGAGAAGTCGATATGTGAAATCGTTGTGCATGTTTGAGTTTGGAGACGAGAAGACAAGAAGACGAGAAGGAGTGCATCAATTAATCGAGAAATTATTCTTGCATGAATCTGAGCGATGTAACTTTTTCCAGTCTTGCTTTCAATTTTGGCATATTATCCTTTCGAATACGAAGAGTCATGGCGCAATCGTTGTCGAACATCTGACTGATGACATCTGGATTTTCCTCCTTTACAATCCTCATCACATCGTTCATGTAAGGATATTCAAAGTTGAAGGAAATAGAGAGTTCTACTTTTTTCTCCATAATCTCTGCATTAGCAATCGCCTCAGCCGCCGCCGCCCTATATGCGACAATCAGTCCTCCTGTCCCCAATTTGACTCCTCCGAAATACCGAACGACAATTATCAAAATGTCTGTCAGATTGTTAGAATTAATCTGTCCAAGAATCGGTTTACCCGCAGTTCCAGATGGTTCTCCATTGTCGTTAGCCCTGAAAACAGTTCTCTCTGGTCCAATCATATAAGCATAACAGACATGCCTTGCATCGTAATATTTCTTTTGAAATTCCTCTACCTTGCCTTTGATTTCGTCAATTGTAGAAACAGGAAAAGCGAACGCAAGAAACTTGCTTCGCTTTTCCGTGAATGTAGCTTGGGATGGAGCTTTTATGGTGAGAAAGGTATCCATTACGAGAAGATAAGAAGACGAGAAGAAAGAAGACA
Organism: Bacteroidaceae bacterium; assembly: GCA_016284045.1. Classification (GTDB taxonomy): domain Bacteria; phylum Bacteroidota; class Bacteroidia; order Bacteroidales; family Bacteroidaceae; genus UBA3839. Next base: position 36,327 of record JAEEOB010000016.1, on the reverse strand, counting down.
AGCCGTCTGAATCTTCAGGAGAGTTTATGGATGACGAGTCCTGACCTGAGTTTAGGCTCGAACCATGTAGCTTTTGGCGGCATGATATTACCAGAATCCGCTATATCCATGATTTGTTTCATGGTAACAGGATAAAGTGCAAGTGCCATCTTCATCTCTCCAGAGTCAACCCTTCTTTTGAGTTCATTAAGTCCTCTCAATCCACCGACAAAATCAATTCTCTTATCTTTTCTGAGGTCTTTTATTCCGAGAATCTCATCAAGAATGAGTTTGGATGAGATACTGACATCTAGCACACCAATCGGGTCGTTATCATCATAAGTTCCCTGTTTTGCTTTCAGACTGTACCATTTTCCTTCAAGATACAACGCAAACTCATGAAGCTGTTTCGGGCGATAATTCTCTTTGCCCATCTCCTTCACTGTGAAATTATTCTTTAGAGCTTCGATGAACTGTTCTGGTGACAATCCGTTAAGATCTTTAACCACCCTGTTGTAATCGAGAATCGTGAGTTGAGATGCAGGGAAACACACTGCCATAAAATAATTGTATTCCTCATCCCCTTTATGGTTCGGATTCATTCTGGCTTTCTCGGCACCGACTAATGCCGCCGCAGCAGACCGGTGATGTCCATCAGCAATATAGAGGTTAGGCATTTTCTCAAATTCAGCTGTAATCGTGGCCATATCCTTCTCATCTTCAATAACCCAGAGTTTATGTCCGAAACCATCAACAGGTGCAATAAAATCATAAACAGGCTCAGTAGCGGCATATTTACTGATTAGATTCAGCAAAACCTCATTATCCTGATAAGCAAAAAAGACTGGTTCGATATTGGCATTGTTCACTCTGACATGCTTCATCCGGTCTTCCTCCTTATCCGCCCTGGTAAGCTCATGCTTTTTAATCACTCCGTTAAGGTAATCTTCCACGTATGCTCCAACGACAAGTCCATACTGCGTCTTGCCATTCATAGACTGAGCATATATGTAGTAATGTTCTTTGTCGTCCTGCACAAGCCATCCCTTGTCCTGGAACTTCTGAAACTGCTCCGCAGCAGACAGATAAACTTTTGGGTCGTGCTCATCCGTACCTTCGGGGAAATTAATTTCCGGGCGAATGATATGGTAGAGTGACATTTCATTGTCGCCTGCCTCAAGACGCGCCTCCTGTGAGTTAAGGACATCGTATGGCCTAGACTCGACCTTCTCGACAAGTTCTTTCGGTGGCCGCAGACCTTTAAACGGTTTTACTATCGCCATATTAATCAATTAAAAAACAAATTGGAACACTTGAGAAGTCAAGAAGACGCGAAGAGAAGAACACAAGAGAAAAGTCCTGCTTTCTAAATACTTCAGTAGTCGTCACTTAACTTATCAAGAAATCCAACTTGCTTTATTATTTACTTATTAACCTGGAATTTAGTGCATCCTTCCTTGAAGAAGGCCACAATCTGCTTAGCAGCCGCAATACCGGCGTTGATATTCGCTTCAGCTGTCTGTGCCCCCATTTTCTTAGGAGTAGCAAAATATCTGCCCTCAAACTGTGCAAACTGTTCATCTGCATCGGGCTTGATGTCTGTGACATATTTGATGTCGTCACGTTCCTTCATCAGCTCAATGAGCTCTGTCTCATTGATGACTTCCTTCCGAGCCGTGTTAACCACGATACCCCCTTTTTTCATCTTCCCCACGAGCTCCTTGTTGATGCTCTGTTTTGTCTCCGGTGTAGCTGGAATATGTAGGCTTACAATGTCGCAAGTTTCAAAAAGTTCTTCCTGGTTCTTCGCCGCATGTACTCCAGCAGCCTCAATTACTTCAGCCGGGCAATATGCATCGTAAGCAGCAACCTCCATACCGAATCCTTTTGCGACACGTGCGACATTTCGTCCGACATTGCCAAACGCAAGAATTCCAAGTTTCTTTCCCATGAGCTCTGTTCCAGCTTTACCGTTGTAAAAATTACGAACGGCAAACACAAGTAGTCCGAAAACGAGCTCGGCAACTGCGTTTGAGTTCTGTCCAGGAGTGTTCATCACAACTACTCCATGCTGAGTTGCAGCTTCCAAATCAACGTTATCATATCCTGCACCAGCACGAACGACAATTTTCAACTGTTTGGCAGCATCAAGCACTTGAGCATCAATTTTATCAGAACGTATAATGATGGCATTAACATCAGCCACAGCTTCAAGCAATTGCTGTTTCTCTGTATATTTTTCAAGAATAGCGAGTTGGAATCCCGCATTTTCAATTTCTTTCTTAATACCCTCAACAGCTACTGGTGCAAAGGGTTTTTCTGTTGCAATCAGAACTTTCATGTCTCTTATGGATTTATTTATAGTTAAATGTATTTGCGGTTACACGCAGACCGCATAACCGCAAAACAATATATTCTTCAAAATTAGTGAGCCTTCTCAAATTCCTGCATAGCCTGTATGAGGGCTTTCACCCCTTCTACAGACATGGCGTTGTAGCATGATGCTCTGAATCCACCTACAGAACGATGTCCTTTCACACCAACCATTCCCTTTTCCGTGGCGAATTTCATAAAGTCAGACTCAAGCTCCTTATACTCATCATTCATTACGAAACAGATGTTCATGACAGATCTGTCCTCTGCCTGAACAGTACCTCTGAACAACTTGTTTCTGTCAATCTCATCATAGAGAATCTTGGCACGCTCATTAGCTCTCTTATCCATAGCTACGACACCACCCTGAGCCTTAATCCACTTAAGATTCTGGAGTGCACAATAAATCGGCACAACAGGCGGAGTGTTGAACATAGACCCTTTCTCAACGTGAGTACGATAGTCAAGCATAGTTGGTATAGGTCTTGAAACTTTTCCAAGTGCATCTTCCTTAACAATGACAAAAGTAACACCAGCCATAGAAAGGTTTTTCTGTGCTCCTCCGTAAATACAGTTGTACTTGCTGATATCAATAGGTCTTGAGAAAATATCTGAAGACATATCTGCAATCAGGGGAACAGGAGAGTCAATTTCTTTTCTGATCTCGGTTCCATAGATTGTGTTGTTCGTGGTGATATGGAGATAGTCAGCATCAGCTGGAATGTCAAATTTTTTCGGAATATAAGTGTAAGTAGCCTCAGCAGATGATGCTACCTCAACAACCTCTCCAAAAAGTTTTGCCTCCTTGATAGCTTTCTTAGCCCAGACACCGGTGTTGAGATAAGCAGCTTTCTTCTCGAGAAAATTGTAAGGCACCTGGCAGAACTGAAGACTTGCTCCCCCTCCAAGGAAAATGACTGCATATCCTTGTGGAATATCGAGCAACTCCTTAAAAAGTGCTACAGCCTCATCAACCACTGGCTGAAAGTCTTTAGCTCTATGGCTGATTTCCATAAGCGAAAGACCTGAACCATTAAAATCCAAACAAGCATTCGCAGTCGCTTCAATAACCTCTCTCGGGAGAATGGAAGGTCCTGCGTTGAAATTGTACTTTTTCATTTTAATTTGTTATAATTATAAATCTAAAAATCAATCTTTCTCAAATAGAATGCAAATTTACACATTTTTTATGTGTTTAGCAAACAAATGTCATAGAAAAGTGGAAATAAGTGTAAAAAAGACAACTAAATTCACATTTTACTATATACGATTTAATAATCGTTTAAATAAATCAGAAACGAATTTGATAAAGAGAAGAATACGAGACGAGAAGAAGACGAGATTATAGTTTTATTTATCTGAATGGGGTTACACAAAAAGTAAGTCACTAAATAGTGGCATTAGTTCAATCTCACTAAGCAACAGTAAAATAAAAACTTAGTAAATTTAATGTCAGGCAATCATTCAGGATTTAAACTTATCTTTTTGGCTCTTTTCCAGCTGTTCATCGGTCATGATGCCCTCATCACTCCCTCTAACCAACTGAAAAATAGCTCAAAAATTAAAGATAAAATTTCCCAACTTATTTTTTCACTATTACTAAATTGAGATGTTGTGCAGGATATCGAGCAGGTCGTGATCGATTCTCCTGTTTTCTCTGATTACTTTAGAGAAGGGCACATGTACAATGTCATCGTTGTCAATTCCAATCATAACATTTCGCAGTCCCTTTTTGAGCGCCTCAATGCTAGCCGATCCCATTCTGCTTGCAATAATTCTGTCGTGCGCCGTAGGTGTACCACCTCTCTGGAGGTGTCCAAGAATAGAAATTCTGACATCAATTTCCGGGTATTTGTTTTTTACGACCTCAGCCCAATGAATCGCCCCTCCATCGTTTTCGTTAGCAGCCACAAGCACGATGCTACTTGACTTGGTTTTTCTGAGTCCGTTATGAATGAAATTGGTAAGTTTCTCTTCGCTTGTCATAACAGATGGTATGATAGCTTCCTCACATCCTGATGCAATTGCCCCGTTAAGAGCCAAGAAGCCCGCATCGTCTCCCATGACTTCAACGAAGAATAGCCGTTCATGAGATGTAGCCGTATCTCTTATTTTATCCACACATTCCATAATGGTGTTGAGAGCTGTATCGTAACCAATTGTGGTGTCAGTACCAAAAAGATTGTTATCAATAGTAGCCGGTATTCCAATACATGGAATGTCATATTCCTGTGCAAAAATTCTTGCTCCAGTGATAGATCCATCTCCTCCAATAACAATCAGGGCATCGATTTCCTCATTCTTCATGTTCTCGAACGCTTTCTTACGCCCTTCTTCAGAACGGAAATCTTTACTAGGAGATGATTTGAGGATAGTGCCTCCATGATGTATGATGCTACTGACATTCTGAGTTTTAAACTCATGAATGTCTCCATCGATGAGTCCTTTATATCCTCTGAAAACGGCTTTCACTCTGAAACCGTTATAGATAGCAGAACGAGTGACCGCCCTGACTGCAGCATTCATTCCAGGAGCGTCATTTCCGGACGTTACGATTCCAATACATTTAATTTCAGCCATAATAAAAGGGGTTTAAAATGGAAGTTATTAGGGAAGTAAAAGTTGAATTAAAGATGGATTCAAAATGGACGATAGTTAAAGGAAAGGAGAGTTAATGCATGGTTAGAAGATAAGTAATTTCCACTTGCCGTTAGATCGTCTCATCTTTTGCATCTCATAGACAGTGTCGTTGCTATAGATTTCAGTATAATAGATGTCAGCAGAATCAGTATTTATGAGATTGACTTTAGAGAAGACCAACTTAGGAATCTGCGTTGAGTCAGTTTTTGTGTATTTTTGTTTTAGCACATTAAGAATCAACATTTTATCTTGCGATTCAACCTGAGCAGAATCCAGAAAAGAGAGATAAGTGCTGAATTGCTCATTATACAATGCCGTGAGTGCTTTATTGAGCACATCCCACTGTTCACATATTTTATCATCATTCTGAGATTTTCCACACGATAACAGAAGGATGGTGAACAATAGCCCAATCACACATTTCATGCCCTTATTTCTGTCGCACATATATATTGACGGGTGTTCCTTTAAAATTCCAATGTTGTCGAATCTGGTTTTCGAGAAACCGCTTGTAAGGGTCTTTAACATACTGAGGTAGATTAGCATAAAAGACAAATGAGGGTACTCTCGTATTGGGAATCTGCATACAATATTTGATTTTGATGTATTTTCCCTTGATAGCCGGTGGTGGTGTGGCCTCGATGATGGGCAGCATCACCTCGTTGAGCTTAGCGGTAGAAACCTTGTTTGTTCTGTTCTGATACACTTTCTGTGCCTCTTCCAGTACCCTGAAAATGCGCTGCTTTGTCAGTGCTGATGCAAAGATGATATTAAAGTCGTTGAATGGTGCCATTCTTTCTTTTATCGCCTTTTCAAAAAACTTAATGGAAGCCGTATCTTTATCTTCCACGATATCCCACTTATTAACAACGACAAGCATTCCTTTCTGGTTTTTCTGAATAACCTGGAAAATATTGATATCCTGAGCCTCAATGCCTCTTGTGGCATCAATCATCAGCACACAGACATCCGCATTTTCAATTGCTCTAATCGACCTCATAACGGAATAGTACTCAAGGTCTTCCGTGACCTTGTGTTTCTTTCTTATCCCTGCAGTATCAACAAGATAGAAATTAAATCCGAACTTATCGTATTTAGTATAGATAGAATCCCTGGTGGTTCCAGCGATGTCAGTGACAACATTTCTGTCGTCGTTAAGGAATGCATTGATAAGGGATGACTTTCCGACATTAGGCCTTCCGACAACAGCAATCCTAGGAATATCCTCTTCGATGACCTCGTTCATTTCCTTAGTAAATGAATCAACAATCTGGTCGAGTAAATCACCAGTACCACTACCCGTCAGTGCAGAGATACAATAAATCTCTCCAAGTCCAAGCCCATAGAATTCAGCCGCATCATATCTCAGCTCATTCGAATCGACCTTGTTGCAGCAGAGAAAAACGGGCAGTTTAGATTTTCTTAAAATCTGTGCCACCTGCATATCAAGATCAGTGACTCCTGTTTTCACATCAACGAGAAAAAGAATAACATCACACTCCTCAATAGCCACAAGTACCTGCTTTCTGATTTCCTCTTCGAAGACATCATCGGAATTAACGACCCATCCCCCGGTATCGACTACGGAGAACTCCTTATTTCCCCATTCGCATTTACCATATTGCCGGTCTCTGGTAGTACCCGCTTCTTCACTGACAATGGCATGTCTTGTCTTTGTAAGCCTGTTGAAGAGTGTTGATTTTCCGACATTAGGCCTTCCGACAATAGCAACTAAATTACCCATAATTATTTAAAGTGAATAGTGAAAAGTGAATTTACTTATGATGACGAGAAGATGATGAGATGAGAAGAGAAAACGACGATGAGATATTATTATTCGGGGTTATATCCGAAGAGGTTAAGCTCCTTGTCGGAGTTTCTCCAGTCCTTATCCACCTTGACAAAAGTTTCGATAAAAATTGATTTTCCAAAGAATTTCTCGAGCGATTTTCTGGCTTCCGTCATAACTTTCTTGAGGGCTTTCCCCTGGTGTCCGATGATAATCCCTTTCTGTGACTCCCTTTCAACATAAATGACGGCATTGATATGTATATGCTTGTCGTCTTCCTTAAACGCCTCGACACCGACTTCAACAGAATAGGGTATTTCCTTATCATAATAAAGTAATATCTTTTCTCTTATGATTTCGCTGACAAAAAATCTGGCAGGTTTGTCGGTAAGCTGATCTTTCTCAAAGAAGGGGGGACTCTCGGGAAGAAGTTCTTTAATTCTTTTCAGGACCGGTTCGACATTGAATTTCGCCAAAGCAGCCACAGGGACAATTTCCGCCTTGGGAAGGCGTTTGTGCCAGATATCGACCAACTCGATTAATTTTTTCTCATCAATAAGGTCTATTTTGTTAATAAGCACGAGAACCGGCACTTCCATCTTGGCAACTTTTTCGATGAAATCCTCGTTTTTGTCGGTTTTCTCAATTGGGTCGGTGACATAAACAAGCACATCAGCATCAACAAGCGCACTCTCGGAGAAATTTCTCATTGACTGCTGTAGCTTGTAGTTGGGTTTCAGCACTCCGGGAGTGTCGCTAAAAACGATTTGGCATTCCTCATCGTTGAGAATACCCATGATTCTATGTCTTGTAGTCTGAGCCTTGAAAGTGGCAATAGAAATCCGTTCTCCTACAAACAAGTTCATAAGAGTAGATTTACCGACATTTGGATTCCCGACAATATTAACGAAACCAGATTTATGCATAGTTATTCTTGGGAGTAAAAGTGGGAGTAAAAGTGGGAGTAAAAGTGGGAGTAAAAGTGGGAGTAAAAGTGGGAGTAAAAGTGGGAGTAAAATTTGAAGTGAGTGAGAAAATAAAAACGGAAATCGTGGATTTACACGGATTCTGCAAAGAAACTGCGTAAATCCGCGAATTCCGCGGTAAACGATAAGGAAAAAACTTAATCTTTATTGAATTTACTTCCGTCGTATCCCCATATCATATATGATGCCCCCCATGAGAATCCGGCTCCGAAAGCAGTGAAAATGAGTTTGTCACCTTTTTTGAGTTGTTTTTCATACTCCCAAAGGCATAGAGGAAGCGTTCCAGCAGATGTGTTAGCCACTCTCTCAATATTAATCATGACCTTTTCTTTAGGGACATCGATACGTCTAGCTACAGCTTCCTCAATACGAATGTTCGCCTGATGTGGAACAATCCATGCGATATCTTCGTTCGTGAGGTGATGTTTCTTAGCAATATACTCCACAGCATCAGACATATTTGTAACAGCATGTTTGAAGACGAATCTTCCTTCCTGATAAATCATTCTTCTTCTAGGTTTATCGGTCTCCTGCTGGAATCCGTTAGCTGTACCTCCATCGGCCACATGCAGCGGGTCGTAGTGGCTATTGGTTCTGAGATAGCTGTCAATAAGTCCATAGTTTTCTGTAGTAGCCTCCATGAGTACACATGCAGCTCCGTCTCCGAAGATAGGGCAAGTAGTTCTATCCTCGTAGTTGGTGATAGCCGACAGGAAATCACCTCCACAAAGAATGATTCTCTTGAATCTTCCACTGGCAATCAACCCAGCACCCATTTCCATGGCATAAAGGAATCCTGCACACGCGGCCTCCATGTCGAATCCGAATGCATTCTTCAGTCCGACATTACCGATAACGAGCGATGCAGTTGAAGGCAGCACATAATCAGGTGTTGATGTAGCGCAGATAACAGCCTCAACGGAATCCGGGTCGATTTGTGTTTTCTGCAAGAGTTCTTGCACTGCTTTTGTCATCATGTAAGATACTCCTGCTCCGTTTCTTTCCTCGTCCTTAAGAATATGCCTGGTTTTCACTCCGATACGCTCCATAATCCACTCATCGGATGTATCGACGATTTTAGACATTTCGTCATTGTCGAGAATATACTGGGGTACGTATCCTCCAACTCCTGTGATGACGGCATTAATTTTTTCCATATTTAGTTGAACGAACGTTCTTATGTTTGAGACTTTAGTAATCGTAAAAAAACAAGTTGTTAGATTTTTTAAAGAAGACAAGAAAAAGAGAAGAATGTCTGGCTTACAAAATCTCTTTCATCTTTGCCTTATTAAAGAAATCAAACCTGTTTATTATAGCAACAGAAAAAAATAACTTAGTAAATTTAATGTCAGGCAATCATTCAAGATATAAACTTATCTTTTTGACTCTTTTCCAGCTGTTCATCGGTCATGATGGCCGCATCACACCCTCAGACCAACTGAAAAAAGCTCAAAAATCCAAGATAAATTTTCCTAACTTATTTTTTCACTGTTACTTAGTTATTGCTAATTGAAAAGTAGAAAAAAGAAAATGAAATACGAAACAAAACAAGTCTTGTCTCGTATTCCATAAAACTCATACCATGTTTTAAATTGCATCTTTGCCTTCGACAGCAACTTTTCCTCTGTAGTATCCACATGCCCCACAGACGGTGTGGTACACATAGAATGCGCCGCAATTAGGGCAAACAGCCAATGTTGGAGCAACAGCTCCGTCATGAGTTCTTCTTTTACGAGTTCTCGTCTTAGATTGTCTTCGTCTAGGATGTGCCATTTTCCAAAAAATTTATTTGTTTAATAATTGTTTTAATTTATCCCATCTATGATCGACGTTTTCTTTAGCCGATAAATTCCCAGATGGCAATTTTGCAGGTTCTTCGTCTGCTTCCTCTTCGCTTCGGGCGACTTGATGAGACATGAAAGCAGCCATCATCGTTTCGTTACACATACCAGGTTGGTGTACTCTCCTGATTGGCAGACTCAGAGCTACAAATTGATATACGAGGGACGTAAGGTCGAATTTAGGTTTTACTTTAGAGACCATCAAAACATCCCCCTCGTCATCGTCTTCATCTCCGATAATGACATTCAGTACATTGTCAATGTCAATCCGCAAATCGACATCCTCAAGACATCTGTCGCATGGAGTGAAAACGTTACCTTCAGCATGAATAGCAAAAGTGAATTCCTGATGTGTTGCCTTTCTACAAACGGCCTTAGCAATGATGTTTCCTTTATTAATATAACCTCCCATCTCTTGGAATACTTCATCGTGTAATTCCACATTGAACGTTTTTCCCATAATGCAGGGGTCATTAAGTTCAACAAAGAGATGTTTATTATCCATCAGTGTCATCCAAAGAATTTCACTTGCAGTTCAGTTTTGAAATGCAAATTTACAAATAAAATCTTAAACGAGCTAAAAAAGGCAGTTAATTCTTAATTAAAAGGTCTTATTTTATTGTTTTTTTGATTTTTTTTTGCAAAAAGAGGCAGTCATTTTGGCAATTCGATTTTAAAAGTGGTGCCCACTCCGATTTCGGATGATTTCACAAAAATCTTCCCGTTATGGTATTCTTCAATAATTCTCTTAGCAAGAGAGAGTCCGAGTCCCCACCCTCTTTCCTTAGTGGTGAATCCCGGTTTGAATACAGTTTTAAAATTATTTTTAGGAATGCCTTTCCCTGTATCAACAAATTCAATATCGACCTGGTATTGTTTTTCCTTGACAAAAATATCGATTTTTCCTGTTCCTGCCATGGCATCGACAGCATTCTTACACAGATTTTCGCCAACCCATTCAAAGAGGGATGCCACGAGGTTGACAATGACAGGTTCATCTGGTACATGGCATGTGATTTTCACCTTGTTAGATGTTCTTCTATCCATGTAATCTACAACCCTGTTCATGATTTCGCAAACATCTTCAGGTTTTGGTTCAGGTACAGAACCAATTTTTGAGAATCTCTCTGCTATCCTTTCAAGACGTTTTACATCTTTTTCCATTTCCGGAAGCAGTTCGTCATCGGGATATGCCTCTTTGAGGACCGTTGACCATGCCATGAGCGACGAGATAGGCGTTCCGAGCTGATGTGCCGTTTCCTTTGAAAGTCCAACCCATACCTTATTCTGTTCGGATTTCATCATAGAGAAGAGCGCAAAAATTGCGATGACAACGAAAATAATAACTACTGCAAGCTGAATATAAGGATAAACAGCAAGCCTTTTGAGCATGACAGACTCGTCGTAGCAAATCTCCAGGAAGTCTCCCTGCTGTTGTTGTTGCGGGTTGATAACTGTAACAGATGTCGCCTGTTCTTTAGCCGAATCAACAAAATTACTGATTTCCTCGTTTTGCAGTTGTTGTTCGTTGTCGTCAGGCATATTGAGATAAATTTTGATAACATTCCCGTCCCTCTTCATGTTTTCCGCCAGATTCTGTAGGTAAGCAAGTGAGTCCTCATCCAGTTGGAAAGTCTTGTTGATATTTCTGTGGGTCTGTACCATACCGTTCTGATCCATGACGATGACAGGTATGGTGTTGTTTCCGTTGATTACTTTTAGGACTAGATTAAGGTCGGTATTTTCGTCCGCGTTATTGAGAGATCGCATTGCTTCTGCCCATACTTCGACGCTTTTGGTCTCCTCGATCTGCAAGTCACGTGTAAGAAGATGTGAAGTAAGGAGCGAAGCAATGGCAATGATAATTGCCACTGCCACGAGAATCACTTTTATGTTTCTTATACGCTGTAACATTATTAATCGAAGACAAGAAAACAAGAAGACGAGAAGATAGTTCTGGCTGTTGATTGACGAGAGTCTTATTAGAAGATACCCCACATAATAACGCAAAAAGCGCCTGTTTTATTGTTTATGAAGAGTATGGGTATTACAAGAATACAATTTATGATGAAAAAAGGCGGGAACAAGTCCCACCTTTTAGATATTGAGCAACAGTAAAATGATTTGCAGATGAAGATTATTTCTCTGCGTATTTCTTGTACTTTTCTTTCATGACCTGGTTGTCGAGGTTATTGTAGCAGACATAAGTCTGGTATCCCCACTGGTCGGAAGCCTCTGGCCAGTTCTCCTCGGCTTTATTAAAGTATTTAAGAGCTTTCTCAAACCAGGGCTTGCATACAGCCTTGTCAGCGAAGTGGTTGTTACCAAATTTTGCAGCGGATGTGCCTGCCCCCATGACCAGCTCGATATGCCCCGGGCACTTCTCGTCTCCAATGACGAACGCCTCGTAAGCCTGATCGTATTTCTCGGTGTTGAAGAGAGAAACGGCCTTGAAATAATAAGGATACCACACATTCTCGTATTGTTTGCCAGATTCATCCACTGTTGGAGTAGATCCGTCCTCCTGTCGTTTAATCAGCTCGTCGCAGATCTGCAAAGTCTTATCGTACTCGTGGTTGTTGATAGCATTCTGCGCGAGGTTAATACCGAAGATGTTAGTCTGCTTGAAGTTCTCAAAACCATACTGCAGATACTTCTGTTCATTCGCGGTGTCGCCTTTTTTCTTATAAGCAGTAATCAACTCCTGACAAGCGAGCGCACCGTTCTGTGTTTCGAGGGATTTGATATCCCACTCTTCGATTTTCGCAGGGTCAGCATTGATTCCTTTTAGCGCCGTTGCATAAACGAATGCAGACTCCTTATAGTTCTTATCGGTGTTCTTGAGGTCATCTCCCTCAAAAATCGGTGAGTCGAACGAAGCATAATAAGTCTCAAGGAGATCCACAGCCACCTGCGGCTCATTATAGACATATTGAGTAGCTCCAACATAGAGGTTACCTCTACTAGCAGCGGCGTTTTCCTTGAGCCACAATTTCTGCACCTCTAGATCCTTGTCCTTGAAAGGCAGTTTCCCCTTTGCGTCTGGAGTATGTATCAGCTTGTGATATTTCTCAGCCGCATCCACAATAGCTTTCTCATTGAGGAAGAATGCCTTCATGTCGGAGAACTGGTTGTTGTTAGCCTGGTATTCTTTCAGCATTTTGAAACGGTCGTTGGCCTTACATTTAAGTATCCACTCCCAAGTTTTGCAGTTTTCTGCCGTCTCAGGGTTATCCTTCGCCTCATTAACCAGCTGATTGATTTCCGCCCACTTTTCCGGCTCCAGCGTATTTAACTGTGTGACCCCATAAGTGAGATTTTCGATTTTTTTCAAATTACCCTTCTGCGCAGACGCGGAAGCACAAAGTGCAAAAGCAGCACAAACAAAGATAAATTTTTTCATAATGTCTAGTGTTTTAGTTTAAAGTTTAGTGTTGAGAGTTTAGTGATTAGAGATTCGATGAGGTGGTGCCGCGTTGACAGCGCGGCATACCAAACCGCTCATGAACAGATTATAAAATATATCAAATTAAAGATTAATAGAAGATTATCAAATAGATTAATCAAATTAACTCAGTAAGGAAGGATGAGAAGATTAGCCATTGTCCGTTTCGTCATCATTATTTTCAGTAATAACGTTATTGTTATCCGAAATGTTGTTTTCATTGTCGGAATTATTTTGCTCATTCTGATTTTCGTTGTCATGAACAATTACGTCATTCTGATTATCCGGGTCAGCAACCGTTTCATCCTGCGTGTTTTGATCAGCTTCGTTCTCTTCAACATGTTTCACTTTGCAGACACTACTGATGACATCATTCCGTTTCTTGATGTTGATGAGCACAACCCCTTGAGTGTTTCTTCCCTGAATTCGGAGAGAGCTGAGCGCAAGACGGATAGCCACACCGCTCTTGTTGATTATCATGATATCGTCGTCGTCAGTGACCGCCTTGATAGCTATGAGAGCACCAGTCTTCTCCGTGACATTCAGTGTCTTTATTCCCTTACCTCCTCGTTTGGTGATTCTGTAGTCCTCGAGAGCAGAGCGTTTTCCGAATCCGTTTTCGCTGACCACCATAATACTCTGATAGAATGATGCGGCAGCCGTTTTGTTTTCATCGTCTTCAGCTGGCTTGCTTTCGTCATCGGCATTATCAGTAACTTCCTCTGTATCAAGCTCCTCAACGTTCATATCAGCAGTCTCCTCATTAGTTTCATCATCGCTGTTCTGCGCGTCGAGAGCATTCCACTGGTCTTCTGACAGGGCCTCGTTACACTGCATGACAAGCATTCCGACGGTCTCATCCTCCGGTCCGTCAAGCTTCATACCCCTCACACCGGTAGAGTTACGCCCCATTACCCTGACATTGTTCTCGTTGAATCTGATAGCCCTTCCGTTTCTGTTCGCGATGATGATGTCATCGTTTCCAGTTGTGATTTGCACATCTATGACTTCGTCATTCTCCTGAAGTTTAATTGCGATAAGACCAATAGTCCTTGGTCTGGCATAATTCTCGAAACGGGTCTTCTTGACAATACCCCGCTTTGTGCAGAACATAAGGTTGTGATGCTTAACAAAATCCTGGTCGTTGATGTCCTTAATACAGATGAAGGCTGTAGCCTTGTCGTCAGACTCGATGTTGAGGAGATTCTGTACAGCCCGGCCCTTGAACACCTTATTACCTTCCGGAATGTTATAAACTTTCATCCAGAAACACTTGCCTTTCCTTGTGAAGAACATCATGGTGTTGTGGGTTTGAGCCGGGAAGATGTACTCAATGAAATCCTGTTCTCTTGCTGTACCACCTTTAGCTCCCACACCACCTCTTGCCTGCGTGCGGAACTCCGCAAGCGGTGTGCGTTTAATATACCCGAGATGCGAAATAGTGATGACCACCTGCTCGTTGGGATAGAAGTCTTCCGGATTGAAGTTCTCACTCGCTGTGTAGTCGATAGTGGATTTCCTTTCGTCTCCCCACTTGTTTTTCACCTCAATCAGTTCATCTTTCATGACCTTCTTACAGAGCTCCGGATCGTTGAGGATGGCATCAAGATAAGCGATGAGATTCTTCACTTCCTCATATTCTGCGTGGAGTTTGTCCTGTTCAAGACCGGTAAGCTGTCTCAGTCTCATCTCGACTATAGCCCTTGCCTGCACGTCGTCGAATCCGAATCGAGCCTTAAGGTTCTCAATCGCCTCCTGTGGTGACTTCGCAGCCCTAATGATTCTAACGACCTCATCGATATTGTCGGATGCAATGATAAGCGCTTCGAGAATATGTAACCTTTCCTCCGCTTTTTTCTTGTCGAATTTGGTTCTGCGTATGGTCACCTCATGTCTGTGCTGCACGAAATATCTCAAACATTCCCTGAGAGAGAGCAGTCTTGGCCTTCCAGAGTTCCCTTCTGTGGCACCTACCAGCGCAATACAGTTGACAGAGAAACTCGACTGTAGCTCCGTCATCTTATAGAGCTTATTGAGAATGACATTTGCATTCGCCTCTCTTTTGACATCAATGACGATACGCATACCTTCCCTGTCAGACTCATCGTTGACATTGCTGATTCCATCGATTTTCTTATCGTTGACAAGCTCTGCAATTCTCTTGATAAGCTCCGCCTTATTGACATTGTATGGTATTTCGTGGACAACGATTTTCTCGTGCTGCCCCTCAGTTTCGATTTCTGTTTTTGACCTTATGACGATTCTGCCCTTTCCTGTTTCGTATGCCTCTTTAACGCCGTCAATCCCGCAGATGATACCTCCAGTGGGGAAATCAGGTGCCTTGATGTACTGCATGAGTCCGTCGGTGTCGATATCCGGGTTATCAATCATCGCCACACACCCATCGATAACCTCTCCGAGATTATGAGGCGGGATGTTTGTAGCCATACCTACAGCGATACCCGTAGCTCCGTTGACGAGCAGGTTAGGTATTTTTGTAGGCAGCACTTTTGGCTCAGTTAGCGACCCGTCAAAGTTATCTATGAAATCGACCGTATCTTTGTACAAATCATCCATCATAGCCTCCCCAATACGGTTGAGCCTAGCCTCAGTGTATCTCATCGCTGCAGGTCCGTCTCCATCAACAGATCCGAAGTTACCCTGTTTGTCGATAAGGCAATATCTCATTGCCCATTCCTGAGCAAATCTGACGAGTGCTCCATAGACAGATGAGTCGCCATGTGGATGGTATTTACCGAGAACGTCTCCGACAATACGCGCACATTTCTTATAAGGCTTGTCGTATGTGTTGCCGAGCTCCATCATACCATAAAGTATGCGCCTGTGCACCGGTTTAAATCCGTCTCTCACATCCGGTAGCGCTCTGGCTACAATAACAGACATAGAATAGTCGATATACGACTTTTTCATGGACTCATTTATGTCCACTTTAATGATTCTGTCCTGATCTTGTCCTTCTAACATTTTATTATAAAATAATCGTTTAAAATAAGTGATGAATACGAGAAGACAAGAATACAAGAAGACGATAAGACAAGACGAAAGTCCAGCAACCGAGTTCCAAGCCTACAATCGTACAACATCCACTAAGAATATATACAAATTTTCAAATCTTTTGTAAAGTTAGTGTTTTTTTTTGAGATATACAAACGAAAGCTGAAAAAAGGTTTCAAAACCAGGTTATTTTTGTATCAACATTAAAAATATGGCACTTCCGAGGCGTTTTCATGCATTTTGTTAGTTGTATCGGGGTTTTAGAAATCAGCACCAGCAACGCACCAAACGACGTTATTCGGGTTCAGAAATCGTCTCATGACATCAGTAATATGATGAGGTTTGGCCTTTCGTATAAGCTTCATTGATTTAACAACATCCCTGTAGTCATCTCCAAGAGCAGTTTTCCTGATAAGCAGTCCAGTGAAAGACAGATTTGCCTCGTAAGTTCTGCAGATATTACCAGAAAAATACTTTTTGACGATATCAAGCTCCTCGTCGGATGGAGTTAATGAAATGATTCTGTTGATTTCATTGTTCACTTCCTCAACAACCTTATTTACGAACAGGTTGGCAGTCTCTGTCTGAATGGAAAACAAATTAAAAAACAGCTGTTGTTGAAGCGATGAATGAATACCATAAGTATATCCCTTATCCTCTCGAATATTGGTCATGAGTCTGCTACCGAAAAAACCACCGAACATCATATTAGCGAGTGCAAGGTAAGCCCTCTCCTCCGGTTCGAGTTTTGGCATGACACATCCTGCAAAAAGAGCAGACTGGACAGTAGGCTTCCGCATGATGAGTTTGATGATATTTCTATTCCTATCGATAACGACATTCTCATCAGTTTGTTTTTGCAACTGACCGAGAGGGTCAGCCGGATATCCAACAGGGCTTATGTTCAAAAGAAACTGGCAGTTTCCCCAATTTTCAGTTCCGAAGATGTCGTTAATCAAGGTAACATCCTCATCATTGTATCCTCCCGTAATAAACATTCTGCAGTTTGCCGCATTGACACATTTCTTATGATAATCCCTTAAAATGTCGATAGATAATTGGCTGAAATGCTCCGGATACTCAAAACTCGCCATAGGGTTTTGTCTGCCGAAGAGTGTCTCGTAGAACAGTCGTTCAGCCTGTGGTCTGACCCTATCCATCTTGATTTGATAATTCGCCCACAACTGCTGTATTGTCAAATTGTATGCGTCGGTATCAAAAGCCGGATGCATAAGAAAGTCGTACACCAGCTGCATAACCGGCGAGAGGAATTTTCTAAGACAGATCACAGTGATAAAGGCGTATGTTTTGCAGACATTAGCCGAGATTGTTGCTCCATAGAAATCGAGTTCCTCATTGATTTGCTGTGCAGTCCGTGTGGCCGTTCCCTCCTTGATGAGCTGGAAAGTCATCATGGCCTGAAGGGGTATGGACTGAACCCAAGTGCCCCCATTGAACAAAAAATCGATTCTTACATGCTGTGTATCGGTAAGAGGGAGCAGTGAGCATGTAATACCATTATTCATCTGTGACTGAAAAACAGAGGGAATACGTTCGAGATTAACGAACTGTGTTTTGGGTGGGATATTTCGTAAAGGCATTATATCAACAAGAAAGAGTGAGTTATAGAAAGGGATATAAGCAGGGATTATATCGCTGCATACAAGTAAGGAGATTCGGTTTAACTTATAAATATTGCTGAGGAAACACAAAGTATGTCCCCACAAAAAGTAAAAACAGTCAGTTAGATCTGACTAGTTAATGTGCATAGAGTTCCGGATGGGATTTAAGGAATTGCTCAGCTTTTATGAGGTCCTGTGGAGTGTCGATACCGACCGTTTCAACATAGGTGATTCCGACTTTGATTTTATACCCGTTTTGAAGCCATCTGAGCTGTTCTAGCGACTCTGCGATTTCAAGGGAAGACTGTGGCAGCTTAGTGATTTCGTTTAGAACATTCACACGATAAGCATAGATGCCAATATGCTTATAGAACACCTGCCTTTGCATCCATTCGTCTCCCATCTCCACCCCTCTGACAAACGGTATGACTGACCGTGAGAAATAAAGAGCCTGATTATTGTTCCCAATTACCACTTTTGGTGAATTGGGATTGGAAACAGCCTGAAATCCGTCAGTTCTTTCGAACGGCTTGACGAGTGTAGCTATATCGACCTCTGAATCATTGAAACAGTGCTTGAGTGCTTCGATCTGTGACTGCTGAATGAAAGGCTCATCACCCTGAACATTTATGACGACATCGAAGTGTCCATTTACTTTGGAGAGCGCCTCATTACATCTGTCGGTTCCGCTTTTGTGTGTAGTTGCGGTCATGACGACTTCACCTCCGAATCGTCTCACCTCATCGAAAATGAGCTGATGGTCTGTAGCAACAACAGCTTTATCAACAAAAGGGACAACTTGCTCGTAAACTCTTTGAATGACTGTTTTCCCCGCAAGCGTTGCAAGTGGTTTGGCCGGGAACCTTGTAGAGGCATAACGTGCCGGAATAATAGCGATGAAGTTCATTAGATTATTTCGATTTTAAATTTGCGATTTAGCAACAGTAAAAAAACTAAGATAAATTTTCCTAACTTATTTTTTTCTATTACTTACGATTTACTATTTGTTTGGTAATTATATTATTTTCAACTATAAAATATATTAACAAGCAGCATTGACAACGCAGCACACCGAACGGATCTTATACAATAGGTATATGAGGATTGAACAGAAAAGAGAAAAGAGAGACGGAATGATGATGTTGTCTTATTTGCACATAAAGCAATCATTCAATTCCGTCTCAAAAAAATCCATTTATTATGCAGCATAAAGTGCGTAACTATTCCCGCATTGGTTAATCGAAGGAGTGGTCGATAGTGCCTTCCACAGGAGGAGGAGGTGGTGGTGGCGGTGCGACCGGCTTAGGTGTGTTGTTCTGCTGTGGTGCAGCATTATTATTGTTGTTGGTCGTTCCTGAATTCCCGCTGTTATTATCTTGCTTTCTTTCGCCTTGTGAATTCGCGTTATTCGAATCAGTTGTTTTAGCAGCAGAGTTCGAACCCGTATCAGTATTTTTTTTACGTCTTCTCACCACATTCGACCCAGATGAGGAATGGAATTTGGTACCATTCTTGATAAATCTTCCAGGCCTATTGGTATCATCCTCCTCATCGATAATTACATCTCCACCTTCTGGTATATCAAGCCCCGTAAGCTCACTCAGGCACATATCGAAATTTTCAGGAATATCAAATTTATCAGCAGTGCTGATTCCATATCTATTATGCAACACCTCGTCGGCATATACTTTCTTCATAAATAGTCCATAAATAGGCAGTGCAGCAGCCGCTCCCTGTCCGTTAGACATACTGGTGAAGTGTACATCCATATCCTCACCTCCGACCCAGCATCCAACAACAAGCTTAGGAGTGAAACCCATAAACCATCCGTCTGCATTGGAGTTTGTGGTACCTGTTTTTCCACCCATATCCGCACGAATTCCATAAACACGTCCTATACGGGTGGCAGTACCTTCCCTGACAACGCCTCTGAGCATGATAATCATCTTATATGCAGCATCCTTGCTAAGAACCTCGTTAAGTCTTGGAGTGAAAGTGTCGATGACATTTCCGTCGGAGTCTTCGATTCTCTCAACAAGCAGTGGTGCAGCCCTGAGTCCGTAGTTCGGGAAAATCGAATAGCCGCTGACCATCTCTCCGACACTGATGTCGCATGGTCCAAGACAGAGAGTCATGTTAGGTTCAATAGACCTTGTGTTAATTCCACATTGACGTAACATTCCGATGAACTGGTGTGGATTCATCTGTGACATAACCCATGCTGCAATCCAGTTGTTAGACTGTGACAGTCCCCATTTGAGAGTCACCATTGCCCCATACATGGCGCGTGAACCGTTACGTGGTGCCCATCCTCCATAGTTAATTCGTTTGTTGGGAGCCTTGTCGCATGGAGTAAGTCCATTCATCATAGCCAGCGCATAAAGATAGGGCTTGATAGTGGATCCCACCTGCCTTCTACCTCCTCCGAGGCAGTTATCGTACTGGAAATGTTTAAAGTCAAGTCCTGGCACGTATGCTCTTACAGCTCCAGTTGCTGGCTCCATAGCCATCATCGCAGTTCTAAGGAATTTCTTATAATAAAGAATGGAATCTCTCGGGCTCAGCTCTTTAGTGATTTCTCCTCCATAGGAGAACAGCTTAGTAGTGACCGGTGTATAATAAATTTTTTTAATAGAGTCCTCATCAACTCCTGCTTTGACAAGCTGAGCATACTGGTCAGTCTGCCTGTAATATCTCCAGAGAATAGACTCGACACGCGTTGATGAAATACCGGTGTAAGGTGCATTCTTGCTGCCTCGTTTTTCCGCCTCAAATCTGGGCTGAAGTGTTTTTGCCACATGCTGGTAAGCAGCCGCTTCGGCATGCTCCTGCATTCTTGAGTCGAGTGTAGTGTAGATTCTTAGTCCGTCAGTATAAATATTGTAGTTGGTTCCGTCTTTCTTTGTATGCTTATTGCACCATCCGTACAGCGGGTCAGTTTCCCATGCCACTGAATCATCAGCGTATTTCTGGTATTGCCATGCAGCATAATCAGATTTCTCGGGCTTTTTCGCCATCATGATGATTCTGATATGCTCTTTAAAGTAAGGTGCAAATCCGTCGTCCTGCCGTGTGACATTGAACTTTGAAGTGTCCAGCGGAGAGTTTTTTGCCTCTTCCAGTTCCTGCTCGGAAATATGGCCGAGCTCAAACATTTTGTCAAGCACAACATTTCTTCTCTCCACCATTCTCTCTTTGTTGATTTGCGGGTTGTAGTAAGATGGATTCTTACACATTCCAACTAAAGTAGCCGCCTCAGGTAATGTAAGGTCGATAGGGTCTTTCCCAAAATATGTTCTTGAGGCGTTTTTGATTCCGACAGCATTATGCAAGAAATCGAAGTAATTGAGATACATAGTTAGGATTTCCTCCTTGGTATAGTATCGTTCGAGCATAGTAGCAATATACCACTCAACGGGTTTCTGCATCATACGGTCAGTAATAGTTGTTTCGGCAGTAACTCCCGAATAGAGCTGTTTAGCGAGCTGCTGAGTGATGGTACTTCCACCTCCAGCAGACTCTTCTCCCATGAAACCACGTTTGACGAGCACACGTCCTAGTGCTCTCATATCGATACCCGAATGATCAAAGAATCGCTCATCTTCAGTATCGACGAGTGCCTGAACAAGCACTTCAGGCAGTGAGTCGTATGGCACAATAAATCTGTTAGCTGATGCATAGCTCCAAGTTCCCATCAGTTTGTTGTCGTGTGTATAGACTTTAGATGCAAATTTATTGACCGGGTTTTCCAGTTCAGTAATTGCAGGCAGATTTCCAAGCCATCCCTTAGATATCGCATAAACTGCAGTGAACATCGCCATCATGGCAATGATAAAGAGTCCCCACAGAATGATGAGTCCAGTTTTTATACTTCTGTTATTAGATTTTCTCTTTTTGTTTTTTTTAGCCATTATATTTATTTTAAATGGGAGTTAAAACTGGGATAGAACTGGGAGTAAAAACAAGCGATTGTTCCCATCCCACGCAGCGCAGACAAAGTCTTTGGTTAATCCGTTGTCAGTATCTTTTAATTCAACTTGCAAAGTTAGTCTTATTTTTCCATATTTCAAAATTTTTATCTCAAAATATAGTTTTCAGAAGTTCAAGTTTTGTTGTTGAGAAAAAAAGTCGTACCTTTGCACTCGAAATTATAAATACATGTTGAACGTACAAGTTCAACCGTGTGCTTGAACACCACGTAAAAAACAAGAACTATGCAAAAAAATGTTAGCCATGTAAGCGTGACTTACATGTTGATGGGCATCCTGTTTTGTGTATGCCTGATTTCCTCAAATTTGTTGGGTACAAAGATTATCCAGTTAGGTTCCATCTCGATTACCGCAGGTTTTATCGTTTTTCCAATTTCTTATATTCTGAACGACTGCATCGCAGAAGTATGGGGTTATAAGAAAGCCCGCCTTATCATCTGGATGGGTTTTGTGATGAATTTCTTTGTAGTTGCTCTCGGCGGTCTCGCCTGTGCTCTCCCCTGCGCTCCTTTTTGGGAAGGAGAAGAGTCGTTTAATTTTGTATTTGGTCTTGCTCCTCGCATTGCCTTCGCATCATTTGCAGCTTTTTTGATTGGTTCATTTATCAATGCCATGATAATGAGCAAGATGAAAATATCAAGCAAAGGACGACATTTTTCCTGGCGAGCTATCCTAAGTACGTTAGGCGGTGAAGGTGCCGACTCTTTGATATTCTTCCCCTTAGCTTTTGGTGGATTGATGTCCAACAGTGAGTTATTTAAAATGATGTTGGTTCAAGTGACACTCAAAACAATTTATGAGATAATCGTATTGCCTGTAACGATTCGAGTTGTCCGCTATGTTAAATTGAAAGAAGAAACGGATGTTTATGACAAGAACATTTCATATAATCCATTCAAATTAAACGATTTATAGGCAACATATCAAAAACGCAGCACAATTATGTTAGATAAGGATTCGGCATTGGTGGTATTTTCTGGTGGCCAGGACAGTACTACTTGTTTGTATTGGGCCAAGCGTGAATTTAAGAAAGTATATGCTATAACATATACATATGGTCAGAAACATTCGAATGAGGTAGATCAGGCTCGAGAAATCGCCCAGATAGCTGGTGTTGAGTGGAAATTGGTTGATGCCAGCTTCATCAGTAGTATCATCAGCGGATGCTCCTTGACAGATACCAGCGTTGAGATGGACAAAGAAAAGCCAATAGACAGCCCTCCAAACACGTTTGTTCCAGGCCGTAACCTGTTTTTTTTGTCGATAGCCGCAGTTCATGCCCGTGAGTTAGGTTGCATGAACCTGGTGACCGGTGTAGGTCAGGCCGACTATTCAGGCTATCCAGACTGCCACGACTCGTTTATCCGCTCTCTGAATGTGAGTTTGAATTTAGCTATGGATGAGCAGTTTGTGATACATACTCCATTGATGTGGCTTAATAAATGCGAAATATGGTCAATGGCAGACGAGCTGGGAGTGTTTGATTTAGTCCGTGATAAGACACTGACGTGCTATAATGGAATTGTCGGTGACGGATGCGGTGAATGTCCCGCATGTAAGCTAAGACGAAGGGGGTTAGAACAATTCTTAATGAAGACAAGAAGATAAGAAGACAAGAAGAAGGTCTATAGCGTCTTGATGTTTAAACAGAAAAAGATTGGCCATTTTTTACACAAAAAAGATTGACAACTTATAAAAAGCAAAAACTCATATTATGGAAGGACGTGAGAATGAGGGCTTGAAGTCCTTAGGTAAGAAAACTGAATACCGGATGGATTATAGTCCGGAAGTCTTGGAAACATTTGAGAACAAACATCAGGACAATGACTACTGGGTGTTGTTCAACTGTCCTGAGTTCACGAGTCTTTGTCCGATAACTGGACAGCCAGACTTTGCTGAGGTTAAAATCAAGTATATTCCAGATGTACGAATGGTTGAGAGCAAAAGCTTGAAACTCTATCTGTTCAGTTTTCGTAATCATGGTGATTTTCATGAGGACTGCGTCAACAAAATCATGAAAGATCTTATACGTCTGATGGATCCGAAATATATAGAGGTGACGGGGATATTCACCCCACGTGGTGGAATATCCATATATCCATACGCAAATTACGGTCGTCCAGGTACGAAATACGAAAAGCTTGCAGAACACCGTTTTATGAATCACGGAATGGGGGAACTTTAGTGTTTTTCAGACACAGAATAGCTCCAGTCAATGGGAATTATAGGAGTTATGGGAATTATAGGAGTTATGGGAATTATAGGAGATATGGGAGATAGGGATTTAAGGGGAAAGGATTATTTAGCAGGCTTTGCTTTATATACAGCAGGTCTGGTATTTTTTATAGCAGGTTGAGCATTGTTTTTTGCTGGTTTGGCGTTATTGCAATTAGAATTATTATTGGCTTTTGGGAGCATGTTCTGGAGCCTTCTGACAGGGAAGTTAAAAGAAGATTCCGGATAAGGCTCATCAACAAGAGAAAAATGCCACCATTCAGTTCCAGCACCTTTAAACCCGTTGTTTTCCATTGCTTTTCTTAAAACGGCTCGGTTGTTGATTTGAAGTTCCGTTAGAGAATCAGTATAGTTTGCATGTGAAGTCTCACTAAAAAAGTCGAAATGGCCTCCCATGTCGATTTCCACTCCAGTGGTGTCACAAATAGTAAGATCGACAGTGCTTCCATGACAATGCTTTGAGCGCGAAGAGATATATCCTTCCTTGAACAACAGTTCTTTGTCGATATCTGGATAAAACTCGTCTTTCATCTTTTGGTCGTTCAAGTCTCCCACCCACCTTCTGAAATGCTGAACTGCATCATCGGGGCGATAGGCATCAAATATTTTGATTCTGTACCCTTTCTTTCTCAATTCGTCTGCTGCTTTCTTAAGTGCTTCCGCACCCTCTTTAGTCATTAGCGCCACAGGCTCCAGATATCCACAGATTCGTCTGCCGACGAAATTGTGGTCGGAACAATAGCGTATTTCCTCGATGACATCAGGTATGACGGCCTTCACCTCGACAAAGTTTTTCACGGCAAACTGTTCAGGTGTGAGCAATTTGTCGTCCATGACAGAATCAGCCTGTTCCTCGTTAGCCAAGTAGTCGGCTTGTGTATCGATAGAATCCGAAACTTCTTCGTTATTCAGTGAGTCGTTTAGAAGAGAGTCCAAAGTCAGCGAATCGACTGCAGTGGAGTCTGGATTTGATATAGAGCGTTTGCGTGTTTTCTTCGTCTTTTGTATCTGTTTTCCAGTTTTTTTGTCACTACACGAATCACAAGACTGCATGAAAAGCAAGGCGCAGCTGAATGACAGCAGCATCACCAAGTTCAGACAGTATGTAATGTGTTTTGTTAACATAATGATATTATTTAAAGGAAGCTAACCGTATACGCATGCGTCCTACATGGAAACAGACAGATTCAAACACACAAAAGGAATATCCATCGTAGTTTATAAATCAGTTATTCTCCGATGATAGTGATGACGAGCGATCGTGATCCCCCGTAATTTCGGTATTCCCCGAAGTAGATGCCCTGCCATGTTCCAAGATTGAGCCTTCCTCTGGTGATGGGAATAGTTATGCTGACACCGCTTAAAGTAGATTTGGCATGAGCCGGCATGTCGTCCGGTCCTTCGAGGGTGTGCTCATAATCAGGGCGGTTTTCCGGTATAAGCCGGTTGAAAATAGTATTCATATCCGTTCTGACATCCGGGTCACAGTTTTCGTTGATTGAGAGTCCGCAGCTGGTGTGCTTAGTGAAGATGTTGATGATTCCAGTCTGTGGGAGTTTTGGAAGCTGTCGGACGATGTCGGCAGTGATAAGATGGAAGCCGCGCGACATAGGTTTCAACGTGATTTCAAGTTGGTGAATCATTATTGAGATTATAGTTTTGTTTAGTTAGAAGACGCACTACATTGCGTCTCTACCTAGAGACGTTTATTCGATTTTGAGAATGGCGGGGAGTGATTCGTTGTGCAGGCGGTCGATAGCTGTGACGAGAATGGTATGTCCGTAGAAGTCGCCCTGCATAGCCACAGAGTTGCTTCTTGTAATCGCCCTGATGTTCGCCGGATTTTCGAGGTCGATAATCTGGTCAGGTGGGAAGTCATAAATGACGTAAGCTATCGCCTTGCTCATCTCTTTCCTTGTGCGGTCTTTCTTCCAAGTAAGCATAGTGATGCCGTTTTGCAGCTTCACTTTAAGTTTTTTCGGTGTTTTAGGCGGTTGATTGTCAATAAAAGGCATCAGTGGCTGCAGGGCAGGATACGGATGATATACTTTCTCGAGAATTGTTTCGTAATTTCCAGGATTGTTGACCACTGCGGCAGCATACCACTGGCAAGACCCCTTGATGTTAGTCAACTGTCGTTGGAGGCGGTATTTCGCATCCATCTGGTGTCTGTTAGGGTCGTTAGGGTCCTGTCCTTTCACGGTTCTTTCAACATCCTGTCCGATAAAAACAGGGCGGTTCTTACAATAGTCGTTCCACCAGTTAAGCAGAATGCCATAATCAGCGGCTTTGGTTCCAAAATTCCAATACACTTGTGGCAGTAGATAATCCACCCATCCCTCCTGCTCCCATTTGAGCACATCAGCGTATAGGTCGTCGTAGTTCTGTAGTCCGTTAGTCGCACTTCCGTATGCGGTGTTCTGCCCAGACTTGTCGTTTCGGTATATGCCAAAAGGTGAGATACCGAATTTCACCCAAGGCTTTACCTCGCGTATAAGTTGGTGAAGGTCGCGAATGAGCATGTTGACATTATCACGTCTCCAGTCGGCAATGTTATTGAATCCCCTCGGGTCACGATTGTAGAACTCAATATCATTGAATTCCATTCCACCCTCCGGATAAGGATAAAAATAGTCGTCCATGTGTATGCCATCGACATCGTAATGTTTAAGAATATCCTCTACGACCACGCAAGTGTGCAATCTTGCCATCTCAAGCGCTGGGTTGAGGATAAGGAGATCTCCGTAAGGGATAATCCAGTCGGGATGTTGAATAGCGGGATGTGAGGCAGCCATCTGGGTAGTGTTCTTTGTTTTCATCCTATAAGGATTAATCCATGCATGGCACTCCATCCCTCTGGCATGGCATTGTTCAATCATCCATTGCAACGGGTCCCATCCATCAGAAGGCGGCAATCCCTGCTGCCCAGTGAGATAACGGCTCCATGGCTCATAGTTTGACTTATAGAGTGCGTCACCTTCAGGTCGTACCTGAAAAATGATGGCGTTGATGTTAGCTCTCTGCAGCACGTTAAGCTGATTGGTAAGCATGTCGCGTATCTCCTGCATAGATTTTCCGAGATACATTCCGTTGACACACTGCATCCATGCTCCCCTGAATTCTCTCTTTGGTTGTTGATAGCGGTTGATGGTCAGCATCTTTTCAGGCTGCTGTGCTTTGACACATGAAAAGAAAGCAATTGCAACGATAAAGGATAAAAGAAAAGACTTTCTCATTTACTATTTACGATTTACTATTTACTATTTACATTTCTAATGGTGAAAAAAACAAGTTGCCTCGTTTTTATGAAGACAAGAAGACGAGAAGAGAGGGAAATCACATGACGGGTGTGAGAATATGTCCGAACCATCCGACAAACTTATGCCAAGCAGAAATCTTTTGCCATTTGGCATCATCGAGCAAGACTGATTCTTTTTTGTCTTCCTCAAACATGTTGACTAGCTGCATTGTGATGTCCTTATTGAAAACAGCGGTGTTGATTTCGTAATCATAACGAAGGCTCCTTGCATCAAGGTTCGATGATCCAATTGTGCAGAAAGAGTCATCCACAGTCATGATTTTCGTATGATGGAATCCCGTCTGATAGAGATATACTTTCACTCCCGCCTTCGCCATCTGTCTTCCCCAGAAATGCACGACATGGGGAGTCATGGGCACATCGCTCTTCTCTGAGAGCATGATTTGCACATCTACCCCCCTCTTGACCGCGTTTTTGATGGCTTTACGCAAAGAGGCGGTCGGCATGAAATACGGGCTGACGATTTTAACGTTTTTCTGAGCGTTATCGAGCATTGAGATATACAGCTGTCTAATGGACCGATTTGTAACATTTGGTTCACGGTCGATGACAGCCATCCTGATATTACCTTTTTTCTCACAGGGTGGCAAATAACGAATACCCGTTAGCAGTTGTCCTGTCTGCTTCGCCCACATCTTGATAAAAATCTTATGAATATCAATAACCGCAGGTCCCTCGATATGCATGTGCATGTCTCTCCATGGCCCGATTCCTTTCAGTCCTTCGATATAATAGTCAGCCACGTTCATCCCACCGGTATAAGCTACTTGCCCGTCGATGACGACGATTTTCCGGTGGTCACGGGGATAGATATGTGTAAGCCACGGGAAATTAAGCGGGTCGAATTTCTCAAGCTGAATACCGAGAGCGCATATCGAGTCATGTTTTGCTCTGGAGAAAGGCTGATTGTTGGAGCTGTTTCCGAACGCATCATACATGACCCTGACTTCAATTCCCTCCTGTGCTTTCTGATGTAGGAGGTGAATAAGAATGGAGTTTATGGAATCGTTACGGTAGTTGAAATACTCCATGTGTATGAAGTTCTCAGCCTTGGCTATATACTTAAAAAGATCCTCAAACTTGTCATGGCCCGTTTTCAGGAGATAGACCATGTTGCCGTCAGTGACATTAAATCCCAGATTTTTGAGTGTCTGCATCTCCATGAGGTCGGAGCGCATCAACGGGTTTTCATTGGGCTGCTGTGCAGGTGTGTGCTGAGTCCACAGCAAAAAGGTAAGACAGAGGAGGCTGAATTTATATATTTCACGAATTAACATTCTCAACAAAGATTTATTCTACAACGAATTTTTACGAATTTAAACGAATTGTTTTGTGAACAAGGAATTGAAAGGATAAGAGAATATTATATTATCTGATTGTGATGCATTTGGAACTAAGTGTTTTTTAGAACCACCTTAAAATAATTAATGATTCAACTCGGAAAGTTTTTGTGTGAGTAGCGGCATCCAGTCATTGTTTTTCTGGACGAGTAGTCCGTGTAAGCCGACAGACTCAGCCATCTCGATATTTTTTGGTCCGTCGTCGAGGAAGAGGGATTCTTCCGGACGGATATTCGCCTGCTGAATGAGGGTTTTAAAAATTGTTTCGGAGGGTTTATAGTCTTTCATCAGGCAACTGTAGAAAGTCTGGTGGAAATAGTAATTGATGGGATGCCCGTCTCCACTGAATTCGTCAGACTCAGCCCACTTGACGATGAAAGGATTTGTGTTGCTAAGAAGGATGACGTTATACCTCTCTTTCAGTTTCAGTAGGTTGTTGAGGCGGTTGATATCGACACTCTCCACATAGCCTTTCCATGCCCATAGAGTCTGTTCGAAGGAAAAGGAAGGTTCTTCTTGTCCTTGAAAGAGTTCCGGGTTCAGCTGCCTGGCAAGTTGTGCGAGTTTCTTCTGGAAAGTTGGTGCGTCGATTGAGCCATTCTCCACTTCCAGGAAAATACCAGTCTGACCATAGAGCCCCATGCGCTGCCGTGTGTCTTTGATGCCGAGGGCCTCAAAACGTTGCCATGCCACTTCTGGTGTTAAGGGTATGACCACACCGCCTAAATCGAAAACAAGATTTGATATCAAAGTAATTTACTATTAACAAATTTACTATTTACTATTTATTTGGTAATTTAAGAATTACAATCTTTTATATTGACAGAAACAATTCTTAAATCATTATAAATCAATATTTACCATTGTATGGGTGTGATACCGTGTTGTTGCAGGAATTGATTGGTGAGGGAGAAATGATGGTTTCCGAAAAATCCCCGGTGCGCGGAGAGCGGTGAGGGGTGTGTGGATTTGAGAATGAGATGTTTGGAGCTGTCGATGAATGGTGCTTTACTCTGCGCATAACTGCCCCAGAGGATAAATGCCACATGCTCTTTCTCCTGGCTGACGATTCGGATGACCGCATCGGTGAACTGCTCCCATCCCCGGCGTTGGTGTGATCCTGCCAAATGCTCCCTGACAGTAAGCGTGGCATTGAGCAGAAGCACTCCCTGTCTCGCCCATCTTGTGAGATCGCCCGACTGAGGAATTACCGCCCCTGTGTCGTCGCTGATTTCCTTGTAGATATTGACGAGGGATGGCGGAATACGTACACCATCAGGTACAGAGAACGCCAGTCCCTGTGCCTGTCCTGGCTCATGGTAAGGGTCCTGTCCGATAATGACCACTTTCAATGCATCGAAGGTGCAGAGGTTGAAAGCATTGAAAATCAGCTTTCCCGGTGGATAAATACGACACTGCCGGTATTCCATTCTAACGAAATCCGTCAGGGTCTTGAAATAGGGCAGCTGAAATTCGTTGTTGAGCCTGGTTTTCCAGGATTGCTCAATTTTCACATCAACCATTATGGAAATGAAGAATTAAAAATGAAGAATTAAAAATGGAGAATTGATTTATCGGGAGTGGTATTTGATGAGTCCTTCAAGCGGATTTTGAATAATAGTTCCGATTTTGAATCCGAGTTTTTGAGCCGTCTCTTTGAGTTCGTTCTGATAGAACCATGCAATAGATCCGACAAAATTAACCGGGAGTTCTGGACAGTTATATAAGTTGACGTTTCTCATAAAGAACTGTGTGAAACAGTCGATGATGAATTCATGAATTTCAGGAATGTCTCGGTGACGAGCACAGAAAGGTGAGAGAGATGCTAAGAAACGGTTGGGCATAGATTCCCGATAGACTTTCTGTATGATAGCCTGAGTGGAGAGTTTAGTTTCTTTCAGAAAAAGGTTGCATATATTTTCCGAGAACTGCTGTTTGAGACAGTTGCCGACAAGTCTCTTTCCGATATACGCCCCACTCCCCTCGTCTCCGAGAATGAAACCTAGCGGAGACACATTATCTATAATGTTTTCACCGTCATAGTAGCAGGAATTGGATCCCGTTCCAAGAATACACACAATTCCGGGTGCATCTCCGCATAGTCCTTTCGCCGCCCCGATCATGTCGCTCTCTACGAGTATTCTCGCATTAGTGTTAAACACCTTCCGAATAGCTGCAGCAACGACTGGTGCTTTCTCTTTCGTGCATCCGGCACCGTAGAAATAAATCGCCTTAATATCGCTGACCGGTTCAAGGTTTATGGTCTGTCCATAATCATCCAGAACAGGGATAAGGTCGTCGGTAAGGATGGCTGCGATGTCCACCTCATCAAGGAGGAATGGGTTAATGCCCTTGGTGCTGATGAACTTAAGATGCTGTTCGTTGACAAGACACCATGCAGTTTTGGTTGAGCCACTGTCGGCGATGAGAAACACGGTTAAATGAAGAATGATTTAAGTGAAAAGTGAATAGTGAAAAGTGAAAAGTGTATTTACTTAGGTAGCTTTAGCCACTCAACACTGGAGACGGTCTAAGAATATAGTCTTTGAGTGCCAGTCAGAATCCCTTAGGGATGAACATTATGAACAGACAAGACATAGATTCTTTAAATAAACACTAAACAATATATATCCAACACCGGTTATTCAGCGGAGAACTGCTTGATGCGCTGTTCCTGGTCGAGCCGGCAGATTAGTAGCGTGTCGTTGTTCTCGGCTACGATGCAGTTTTGGAGGCCTTGTACGACCACTTTCTTCTCTCCCATGGTGTGGATGATACAGTTGGAAGTCTCGTAGAGGCTGATGTCGGGACCGACCGCCGCATTACCGTTCTTGTCTTTGTCGAGCAACTGTATGAGGGATCCCCAAGTCCCCACGTCGCTCCATCCGAAGTCGGCCGGATAGACGAAAATCTCCTCCGCTTTCTCGAGGATTGCATAGTCAACAGAGATGTTCGGGCATTCAGGGAATCGCTGGTTGATTATTTCCTGTTCCTTGTCGGTTCCATAAATAGGAAGGAGTTCTTCAAAAATCTGGTTGATTTCAGGTGCATAGACTCGCAGCGCATTGACGATGGTGCTGACACTCCAGATGAAGATGCCTGAATTCCAGAAGAAGTCGTCCTGTCGGATATATTCCTTTGCAGTCTCGAGGTCAGGCTTTTCCTTGAAGCTATCAACGCGATAAACATTCTTGTTTTTGAGAGAAGCCGCAGAGAGGTCCGCCTGGATATATCCGTAACCGGTCTCCGGCCGTGTCGGTTTCATACCGAGAGTGACGATTGCATCCGACTGCGATGTGAATTTCATCGCCTGGATGATCACCTCTTGGAAGTGCTTCTGGTTGATGATAAAATGATCGGACGGAGTCACCACGATGTTAGCTTCCTTATCGATAGCCTTGATTCTCCACGCCACGTATGCGATACACGGCGCCGTGTTTCTCCTGCACGGCTCAAGAAGGATGTTCTGCTGCGGGACTTCCGGAAGCTGGCTTCTGACGATATCCTCATAGGCAGCACTTGTGACAATCCACACATTTTCTGGTGGCACGATGCCGTAGAAGCGGTCGTAAGTAAGCTGAATAAAGGATCTTCCGCACCCCATGACGTCGATAAACTGTTTGGGATAGTCTGTGGTGCTCATAGGCCAGAAGCGGCTGCCGATTCCTCCTGCCATGATAACGAGATGATTGTGATTAGACGCCATAGCTGTAAGTTGTTAAAATGTTGAGATAAAAGCAAAGACTATTGAAATTGCAAAGTTAATAAAAAAAAACGAGAAGTGTTTTACGATTTGATGTTTTTTAGACACAAATAACACGAATTATTCAGATTTTTTTATGGAATTACACTAATGGCGATGATTTTTTGGAAAAAAAAGGATGTGCCAATATACTGACACATCCTAATATAGTTCTTAAAGCTGAATAATGAATCGAATCAGAATCGGAAGTCAAGTTCAAGGTCGATGAGGTTGTAGCTGTGTTTGTCAGGGAGAGTCTTGTCGTTGACACGTGCGTATTCGAAGTTGATTTGAAGGTTCTTGGAGAATACGTAGTCTGCGCCAATTTCATAATAGGTTTTGGCAGTTCCCCATTCCTTTCGGTCACGGTAGAGGTCGTAGCGTGCTTTGACGTGACATTTGTTTTTGATGACCGGAGCGATGCAAAGAGCATAGTATCCGTCGGCCTTGTCGCCCGCCTCACGTTTCGCGCCATATCCCTGACTGTGGATATACTCGGTACGGAACGTCCAGTCGTCGAAGCAATACTCAGCAGAGAGTGCATAGCGATTTTTCTCCACGCTCTCTTTTTTCAGGACAGGCACATCATCGACGAGACGCTCCACTTCCATCACACGTGAGCCAGTCCATCCGAATGCACCGATACGCATGCCTTTGACGGGCATGACCCACACACCACCGATAATATCCTTTCGGTTGTCGGCGTCTTTCTTATTGATGCCCTCTCCGTTGAACACACCAATCTGATAGTGAAGAAGTTCCCTTCCGCTGCTGTTTTTGAGGAAATCGCCCTGAATCTGCAAACCGATATCACGTCCGTTAGAAGCATGTTCACCAGTGCGGTCGGAGAACCCGACAAGTTTGGAAACATTCTGGGAGTAAGACATAAACCCCTGAGTGATGGGGTGCATAGGGTTCTCGAAAGAGAACGGTCGTTTGAACTGACCTGCTTTCACCTTGAAATAGCTGTATTTCTGCCATTCTCCGAAGAGATCGACCAGGCGTGGTGAGGAGCCGAGCGTAGAGGTGTTACCGTTGATTTGCATCTGGGTTTTCCAGTAGAAGTGGTTGAGGATACGCCCTTCAAGGGAGAGACGGGCAAGGCGTAGGTTGAACGAGTTGTCGTGTGCCCCCGGCATGTCATGTCCCTGATATTGGAGCATTCCATAACCGCTGAGTTTGATGTCCTGCACCCACTGTGGGAGCTGGATGACAGTAGTTTTTTTCTCTTCCTGCGCATGAATACATAGCGCAAATACAAGGAAGAAGATTAGAGTTGGAATTTTTCTCATCATAGTTTCTTCGGGTTAATTTTTGCAAAAATACAAAAAAAAATGAAAAATGGAAAAAAGAAAGAAAAAATTCAACTCAAGTTCTCACGAATTTCTCTTTTCTACAACGAATCTCTGCGAATATAAACGAAATTTAATATGACGGTTTTATTTCTACAACGAATCTAAACGAATTTAAACGAAGATTTTATGTGACTATTTTAAAGAACAAAGATTAGAAAGATTTTAAAGATTATTTTTTTCTACAACGAATCTGTGCGAATTTAAACGAATTATTTGTGACAGCTTATTTCTACAACGAATCTGAACGAATTTAAACGAAGATTTTATGTGACTTTTTAAAAGAACAAAGATTGGATAGATAGAAAAGATTTTTTATACGCGAATTTCAATTATTCTACAACGAAACGAATAGTAATTTAAAAACACCTCGTTACAGTCGGTCAAAATACGCTTTGTTCAATAAAAAAACAGACATTTTCGCAGTCAATAAATGAACTGAATAAAAACGCTGACTTTGGAAAAATCATGCTTTCGCAGATAATGGATTTTTGGTCCATTTTGAGAGAAACAAAAAAATAATTTAGAATTATTTTGCAGAAAAATTTTTTTTTTATAATTTTGCCAATGAAGTGAAAGATGTTGACAGACAGCAGAGGCTATCTGAGCTTGCAAAGGCAATCGACAATCTGTGTTACTTCGGCACGGAATACCAGGATTTAAAACGTAAAGACTTTTATGCTTATGGTTTTCGTGTGACAATTGGTAAAAAGCGTTTACTTGACGCTTTGTCGCTCGACGATTCGAAATCTCGCAAATTTCTATCGCTGTCGAACAAACAAAGCAATGGTAGATGCTCATGAAGTGTATATATGTACATCTTCGGATATGTGAGGGATAATTGATCCTGTACATATTGTGATGCCATTAATATACACAGCGTGGGTCTCTGCATTGCTCGTTCTTACAGCGATGGGCAATGCGAGAGCCTCGAATCGTAGGAATGAGTCAATACAATTCCTGCGCTTTTTTTATGTCTATACGCATCGGATTCCCTGACGGTATATTTGCGACCAGATGACATTTTATTAATCATCATGACGGTGAGCATCAAATAAAGATTTTTAATTGTGAGCCTGCATGAGCCGTGCCCATCCCCTACTTACGGTTTTTCCAGAGCCAATTGACAGGGATGGGATTGAAAGAATGGATGGCTCACATTATTAAGGAAAATGAATGTTAAGCATACAGCAAGGACCTGTTAACTAAAACCAATAAAAACTTAAACATTATATTATTATGACCTTAGACCAAAGAATACGTAATGATTTAGGTGACTTATATAATAAGTTACCAATCAATGCTGCAGTTAGTCTTAACAACTGCTGTAAAACTCCATCAAATTCATATCCGTTTTCAACCCATGGCCTTCCAACTCATTTTACGGGTGACAGAGATGCAGAAACAGTTCTTGTCATGCTGAATCCCGGCAGAGATGCGATTGAGGCCGATTTATGTTTGGACTGTGAGCTAAAACGATTTGGTATAGACATCAAAAAAAGTCTGAAAAAGTTTATAGCTGACTATATTTATGCAAGAGTGAATTATGGAAAAATTGACAAATGCCGCTATGATGGCTTTGACATAAAAACAGCTTTATTTCTACAGCCTTGGAAGGATTGCGGCATTGACTTTCCGAAAGGATTTCCTGATGACAAACTATCGCAGATTGAAGCTAAAGAGAATGTTCTCATGCAGAAACTACAGTTAGAAATTGTTCCCTACAGCTCAAGAATTTTTAGCACAAAAGCCCTGTCAAAACATTGTATCTGTGCTTTCGTTCCTTTTCTTGAAACGGTGCTTGATGAGATTTTTAGGAAGGGACGTAAATATGTGATATTTTGTTCTGCATTTTTTGAGAAATTGTTTAATGCCATCTATGGATGTAACTATAAAGGCATTGTTGTTGAGGGCATGGATGGAGATGCGAAACGTACCCAACTAAACACAAAAAGTGGTGGAGGAACAAAAAGGGAATTTAAATGCAGGCCCATCCAAATAACATATAAAGGAAAGACATGCAAGGCACTTATAGCTCATTCATTTCCAATCCAAGGTTTGAGCGGTGACCTAATGAAACAGTACGGAGATTTTTGTCATTCAGAGTGGGGAAAATTTATACCATAGCATGTCATTTGGGCTTTTTAAATGTAAAGAATAGATTTCACAATTAATAGTTTTAAAATTTTAATTCAATGATTATTATGAAAAAGTTATATTTATTAATAATACTGTCTGTTTTTCCTGTGTTTTCATTTGGACATGATGCGGAGATAAATGGATTTAATATTAATCTATTGACCAAAGCCATAGATGCAGAAATGGCAAAATATGGCAATAGAATTTCTTCATCAAGTATTTTTGGAGGAAACATTAAAAATCTTTTGAATTTTTGGGATAATATACGATTGAATTATTCAGTTTCTGAAACAAACAACATTACCAATACTTCAAACGGATTCATCAATAATCCTCGCTTTGACGAAGACGAACCATTGACTGGTGGCATCTGCACGTATGACCACGACTGCGAGAAGAATAATGTGCCTTTGACTAATTACAGCATGCTTCCGTTGAGTGGTTGGGAACGAATCACGACCGAAAACGGCTGTGCAGCTGGTGTTTTTTCGGTTGGCAGTGGTGCCATCTTAGTTGGGGTT
>JAEEOB010000098.1 GCA_016284045.1 Bacteroidaceae bacterium | reverse complement strand
AAAAAAACGTTTTGTCATGGGCTTCGCCCAATGGTATGGATTGCAGGCATGCTTGCCTGAAAACAAGTTTTCCGCAACCATGCCCACAACCCATACCGCACTACGTGCTGACAAAACTTAACAAAAAGTAGAACTTCGTTCTTCAAAAAACGCTTCGCTTAACAAAAAGCCATCCGGTGTGACTGCCAGAACATAACTGATAATGTGTTGTAAAACAATAAATAATGACTTCAGAAAATTGAGTAAGAAAAAGAAAAAATCTATTTCTTATTCATTGTTATTCGTTTTCAACAAAGGCTTTGATGATGCGGATTTCCTCCAGAGGGGCGTCTTCCTTATCGGTCTTGATTTTCTCGATTTTTGACACCACCTTCATGCCGTCGGTCACTTCCCCGAATACAGTGTAGTCGCCGTCGAGCCATGGAGCACCACCGTTGTAGCGGTAGGCACGCAGTACATCGGGCGGAAAGAAAAGCCCGTCTTTTTCGAGCGTCTCCTCTTCAGCCTGTTCCTGCAACTTGTTGAGAAAATTCTGCAGAGCTGAAAGATTGCGCTCCTCCCTGAATTTGTTGATTTTTTCTTCATTCTCCTTCATCTTCTCCTTATAGCGTGCCTCCACCTTCCATGCCATCTTGTCTCGGTCGATAGCGTCCATCTTGCTGTCAGGCATGTATTTCCCAGTGACGATATAGAACTGATACTTGCTTGATGCCTTCTGCGGGTTGATGTCGTCGCCCTCACGCGCCGCAGCCACAACTCCCCGCACATGGTAATGTTCCGGATATTTGATTTCAGCAGGAATCGAGGGTCCCATCTGTGTGGTGTCCTCCGGCTCCACCTTCTCTGTCACACCGGGACGTGTGTCGGGATTTCCGGTCTGAACCATGAAATTGCGGATGATACGGTGAAAACTGACTCCATCGTACATTCCGTCTTTCACGTTTTTTATAAAATTGTCACGGTGGTTTGGTGTGTCATCATAGAGTCGGATATGGATGTCGCCGAATGTGGTTTGCAAGAGCACTTTAACTCCTTTGTTCTCCTGACCTGAAACGTTGGAGCAAATCAGAAGAAAGGACGAGAGCAAGTATGTAATCAGTCGTTTCATAATGATTTTTTATTAGCAGTTAATCAACCCCGAAAATTTATTATGATGCAAAGTTAGTGTTTTTTCTGCAAGATAATTTCTTTCCTATGGTAAAAAAGTGAGATTTTACATTTTTTTGCCCTCAATTATGTGAAAGTTTCATGAAAAATCCTCAAATTTGCAAAAAAATTCATCATGCATCATCTCGACCGACAAATCCTCCGCATCGCCATCCCTTCTATCGTGAGTAACATCACGGTGCCGTTGC
Organism: Bacteroidaceae bacterium; assembly: GCA_016284045.1. Lineage (GTDB taxonomy): Bacteria > Bacteroidota > Bacteroidia > Bacteroidales > Bacteroidaceae > UBA3839. Next base: position 26,217 of record JAEEOB010000098.1, on the reverse strand, counting down.
TCGGGTTGGTGGATCTGGCTATTGTGGGTCATCTCGGCTCTACAGCCTATATCGGTGCGATTTCGCTGGGAGGAATGATTTTCAATGTGGTGTATTGGATATTCGGCTTTCTCAGGATGGGCAGCAGCGGACTCACTGCGCAGGCATACGGCCGCAGTGACTTCAAGGAGACATCACTGTTGCTCTCACGCTCGCTCTTTCTGGGCTTGTCGATTGCCGTGGTGCTGCTGTTGCTGCAGTCTCCGCTTTTTGCTCTCTCTCTTGCCGTGATGCAGCCTACAGCAGAGATATCAGGTCTGCTCTCCACCTACTACCACATCTGTATCTGGGGCGCCCCCCCCTCGCTCTGTCTCTTCGCCCTCTCCGGCTGGTTTCTGGGCATGCAGGACTCCCGCTCCCCGATGTATGTCGCCATCTTCCAGAATGTGACGAACATCGCTGCGAGTCTTCTCTTCGTGTATGTCTTTGGCATGAAGGTCGAGGGAGTGGCTCTCGGCACGCTCATCGCCCAATATACCGGTTTTATGCTCGCCTTGCTGTTTTTGCTCACGAAATACCGCAATGCGGGAAAGCAGATGGAATGGCGTCGCTTGCTCCGTCGTTCCGACATGCTGAAGTTCTTCAAGGTGAACAGCGACATCTTTTTCCGCACCTGCTGCCTTGTCGCTGTTTTTCTGTTCTTCACTTCGGCTGGTTCATGGCAGGGAGAGGGCATACTCGCCACGAACACCATCCTCATGGAATTTTACATCCTGTTTTCTTACATCATGGACGGCTTCGCTTTTGCAGGTGAGGCAGTCGGTGGGAAATTCTATGGTGCAGGAAGACCTGACAGTTTCTATGCCACCGTGCGGCGTATCTTCATGTTTGGAGGATGGATGGTGGTTCTATTCACGGCAGTTTATGTGTTGGCAGGCAACAACATCATCCGATTGCTCACAAACGTTCCGGAGGTGATTGATACGGCATCCGGCTATGCCTTCTGGACGTGGGTGATGCCTCTTGCCGGAGTCGCAGCTTTCGTATGGGACGGCATCTTTATCGGCATCACAGCCTCGCGTCAGATGCTGCTGTCGTCGATAATTGCCACTGTCATGTTTTTCTCAGCTTATTACTTGCTTTTCCCCTCATTGACCAATCATGCCCTCTGGCTGGCATTCATCCTCTTTTTACTCGGGCGGGGCATTTCCCAGACCCTCTTATTCCGGTTTTCACCCCCGAAATTCATCAGATAAGCAAGTTTTTTTACAAATTTCTTTCAATAACGTTTTTTGTTTGAAAAATTTTATGTAATTTTGCACCGCAAAAGCAAAAAGGCCGGCCTGATGGTGGAATTGGTAGACACGAGGGACTTAAAATCCCTTGGCCATAACGGCTGTGCGGGTTCGAGTCCCGCTCGGGCTACCTAAACAAAAACGCAAGCAGTTGTTTCATGACTGCTTGCGTTTTTTTTTATTTTATTTTGCACCACAAAGGTGAGAGCAATATCTGAAGGTTGTCAGAACGTCCATTTGGCAGCGAGTGTGGGGATGACATAGAATTTGTGATTGTTTCCTTTATTGTCGAACACGAAGTTGTTGCTGATTTCAAGCTCTGTGCCAAGGCTTAGGTTCACTCCGTCCATTTTACGCAACTTATTAAGGTTGAACCAGAACTGAGGCTCACTCATGGTGATGAGCTTGCCTGAGACATCTTTGTCGTACCACACATCCAGATAGCCTGAGAAGGTGCAGAGCCCGTGTGCAAAAGTGTTGCCCCATACGGCAGTTGCCTGAAAACTGTTGAACGCTCCTCGGCTCATTCCCTTGAAATAGTACTTATACATCAGTTGAAGCGAGAAGGTCTTACTGAAGTCTTTGCTTGCCCAGTTCCATGCACCACCAGCGAGAACTGCATGCTGAAAACGTGATGCGATGGCAGTATGCTCAATACTTGTGGCACCGCCGTTGTATTCAAGGTGTGCCGCCCACTGATGGTTTTTCGTCAGGTTCATCTCACGTGATATTTCCCAATAGACACCGGCAGCACCGTCCTGATGATAATCGATATCAGTGAACATGAATGTGGATCCCCATTTGTCAGGTTTGAACATCTCAAAAGTAGTGGTCACGTTGGGGCGTCCGTCCAGCTCACCATAGATTGTGTGGCCTAAATCATAATGCAGTTGCACATTCTGCGCAGCCACTGTCAGACAGCAAACAGCCATCGCGGTTGCGAGTAGTTTCTTTTTCATCATACTCAATAATTATATTTGCAATTTACAATTAATCTGAATAATTGGATTTTTGTTTTTTATCAGTAATCAGAAAAATTGTAAACTCTTACTGAAAACTGATTATCCTGAAATCATTTGCAAAGATACGGAACCTTTTTGATATGACAAACTGGTTAGAGACACTTTGAACGGTTTTGTCCCACTATCAGAAATAAATGAGAGCAAAAACAAAAAAAACAGTGGGGAGATGTTGCAAAAACAAAGATACTCACGTTCGGAAAAACTCAAATAAATTTAGCTGCGCTGAATTTTCTCACGACTCAGCAAAGATTCAGCAAGCTAATCTTTACATTAGATTCTCTGAAAATGCTCCGCCATGACAAATCCCAAGCAAACTTGGCTTTGTTCATTTGGCTTAATCGCATTTTTCACTGTTCAAAAATTTGGTTTTTCTCTCACTTAATCGATATTTGGCTAACGCCGAAGATACTCACGTTCGGAAAAACTCAAATAAATTTGGTTTTTCTCTCACTTAATCGTATCTTTGCAAAAAATAAACTAAAAGATAGTAATATGGAAAAGAAAATCGCTCCTGGAATCTATTATATCGGAGCAGACGACAAAGAACTGGATTTGTTTGAGGGGCAGTATATCCTCCCAGAGGGAATCTCCTACAACTCTTATCTGATCTTAGACGAGAAAATCGCAATTATGGACACCATCGATGCCCGTAAGACGAACGAATGGCTCGAGAATCTTGAAGAGCAGCTTGGCGGCAAGACTCCCGACTATCTGGTGGTTCACCACATGGAGCCCGACCATTCCTCGAACGTGAAGCTGATTGTCGAGAAATATCCGAACATCAAGCTTGTATGCAGCCAGAAGGCAGTTGCCATGATTAAGCGGTTCTTCGGTCTGGAACTGGATAGCGACCGTCTGATAATTGTAGGAGACGGAAGCAAGCTCGACCTAGGCGAGCATACACTTCAGTTCTTCACTGCTCCGATGGTACACTGGCCAGAAGTCGTGGTTTCTTATGACCTTACTGAGCAGATTCTTTTCTCTGCCGATGGTTTCGGAAAATTTGGTGCGTTATCATACGACGACCCCGAGGGCTGGGCTTGCGAAGCACGTCGCTATTACTTCAACATTGTAGGTAAATACGGCAATATGGTTCAGACGCTACTGAAGAAACTGAACGGTCTTGACATCAAAAAAATCTGTCCTCTCCACGGTCCTATTCTCGACAGCGATTTGGATTATTACATCAACACATACAACACGTGGAGCAGCTATGAGCCGGAGGATAAAGGCATCTTCATTGCCTATTGCTCACTCCACGGCAACACAGAAGAGGCCGCATTGAAACTCGCCAGCATCCTGAAGAGCGACTCTTCAGAAAAAGTGGCGATTTCAGACCTTCGCCGCGACGACATGGCCGAGGCCATCGAAGACGCATTCCGCTATGACCGTCTGGTGCTTGCCGCCCCCACCTACGACGGTGGCGTGATGCCAATCATGGAAGACTTCATGAATCATCTGAAAATAAAGAATTTCCAGAACCGTAAGGTGGCATTCATCGAAAACGGTACATGGGCACCGGCGTCCGGCAAGAAGATGCGCGAATTTATGTCTGCCCTGAAAGGCATCGAGATAATCGACCCGTTAGTGACTGTGGAATCGACCGTTAAGCCAAAGACCGTAGAGGATTTAAAGGTGTTGGCAGAGGCATTGCTTGCAGGGTAGTTAGTTGTTAGTTTTTAGTTCAAGTTTCGGATGTTCAATCAACAAAAAAAGATAAAAAAACGCTTCGGTTAACGCAAAGCCATCCGGTTCGATTGCCAGAACACAACTGATAATGTGTTGTAAAACAATAAATAATGACTTCAGAAACTTGAGTTATTAGTTTATTTGATTTAGTTAGAAGACATACCCCATCGCGTCTCCACAAGGTGACGGATCAGGAAAAACATAAATCATTGCTACCATGACAAAAGCAATCACATTAGTCATGCTGTTGACAGGCGCATCAGCATTGCATGCACAAGACACAGATGTAGTCAGATCGTTTGCGTCGTCACTGACCAGCATGAAGCAGGGAATCAGTCAGAACTACCGACGTTCCTCATCGGTGAGCCCCTATTATTTCCGGCTTCTCGACCCTGGCGTATATAACTCGTCTGCCGCCAAACATGTAATGGCACTAAACAGTGAGGAGAGCGTACAAGACTCTCGTGATCTGCTGAACGCATCTATCGACAAGAGCTTAATCGACCTGTACCTGAAGAATCCTTCCAAAGTGGAGTATTCTGACGAACAGTTAAAGGAGGAAGAGCTTGTCAGCATAGCATCTCCAGCAGATGAAGTGATCCCCGACTCAAAAGTGGAGGAAATCCTGAACAAAGACCTTCAGGAGAAAGCCGCCACAGAAATTGACGACAGCATCGGAGATATAGGTCTTAAAGTGGAGAAGCCCAATTTCTGGAAATACAAAGGTGAGTTTTCGCTTCAGTTCTCCCAAAACTATTTCAGCGACAACTGGTATAAGGGTGGTAACAACAACCAGAACTTGCTGTCCGCCATCATTCTTGAGGCCAACTACGATGACACCAAAAGGATTTCATGGGCAAACAAACTTGAGCTTCGCTTAGGATTTATGACGACCACCAGTGACACCTGCCACACATTCCTCACAAGCAACGACAAAATCGACCTTACCAGCAAGCTTGGAATCAAGGCAAAGAAATCATGGTTCTACACCGTGAGCTTTGAGGCGAAGTCGCAGTTCCTCCCCGGTTACAAGACAAACGACCGCAGGCGGTATTCGAGTTTCCTATCGCCTTTGGATGTCTATCTGTCTGTCGGTATGGATTTCAAACCAGCGTTGAAAAACGGCAACGAATTCTCATTGGCTTTGCTTCCGATATCCTATAAGATGCGTTATCTGCGCGACCACGATGAGAACATCCACAGCGTTTATAACATGGTCGGCAAGGACTGCACCCACGACATCGGTTCGAAAATCGAGATGAATTCCAAACTGAAACTGGCAAAAGACTTCTTCTGGAAATCGCGTTTCTACTACTTCACTGCCTATGACTATGCAGAGAGTGAATGGGAGAACAGCTTCCAGTATCAGTTCTCAAAGTATATCAGTGCAGAGGTCTATACACTCTGGCGTTTCGATGACAACCGCGACAGAAAGTATTATGACGACAATCTGGGTTATTTCCAGTTTAAGGAGTACTTCACACTGGGACTGACGTATGCGTTCTGATTTGCCGTTGTTTGTTTATAGTTTTGTGGTTATTACCGTTTTACGAATCAGGAGCATTTACTACTCCATGACATATCATCTTATATTCAGTTAACGGATATACATATAGAGTAAGTCCCTGCAATACAATCTTGCAGGGACTTACTTTATGTGTTTTGTGCATCAAGGTATTCCTGGAGTCGTAGCATTTCGTCGCGGTATTGGGCCGCAGCAACGAAGTCGAGTTTTTTCGCTGCCTCATTCATCTTCTGACGACTCGCCTCAATTGTGGCGCTAAGCTGCTGATGATCCATTTTTCGGATAACCGGGTCCTCAGACGCTTTATGGACAGCAAGATCCTCGATATACACATCTTCCATGCCAGACTCTTTCTTACCCGCTCTTATCGACGAGAGGGTTCGGCGTATCTGTGTCGGTGTGATTCCGTGCTCCTGATTGTATTTCATCTGTTTCTCCCTCCTGCGGTTGGTCTCCTCGATAGTCAGCCTCATGCTCTCAGTGATTTTGTCGGCATACAAGATAGCCGTTCCATTGATGTTTCGTGCCGCTCTTCCGATGGTCTGGGTGAGCGCCCTGTGACTTCTGAGGAATCCCTCCTTATCGGCATCGAGGATAGCGACGAGCGAGACCTCAGGCAAGTCAAGCCCCTCACGTAGCAGGTTGACCCCAATCAGCACGTCGATTTCTCCTCTTCTCAATTCATCGAGGATTCTGACACGTTCAAACGTGTCAATGTCGGAATGTATGTAATTGCATCTCACCTCATAGTTGAGCAGATATTCCGAGAGCTCCTCTGCCATGCGCTTAGTGAGCGTGGTGACGAGCACGCGCTCGTCCGCCTCCACCCGCTTCTGAATTTCCTCCATGAGGTCATCTACCTGATTTGCCGTTGGCTTGATAACAATGACGGGGTCGAGCAGTCCTGTAGGTCGTATGACCTGTTCTGCGATGATACCCTCTGATTTCTCCAGCTCATAATTTGCTGGTGTGGCGCTGACATAGATAGTCTGCGGTGTCATTGCTTCGAACTCATCGAATCTGAGAGGGCGGTTGTCGAGTGCAGCTGGCAGTCGGTAGGCATATTCCACAAGTGTCTGCTTCCGTTTTCTGTCGCCTCCATACATGGCCCGAATCTGGGGAATCGACTCATGGCTCTCGTCGATGATGAGCAGAAAATCGTCTGGGAAGAAGTCTAGCAGGCAGAATGGCCGCTCGCCCGGTTTTCGTCCGTCGAAATATCGGCTGTAGTTCTCAATGCCGGAGCAATGCCCCAACTCTCGAATCATCTCCAGGTCGTTCGTCACGCGGGTCTCAAGCAAGTTTTTCTTGGCGAGGTCACCGATTTCCTCATAGAAAAGGAGACGTTCATGCAAGTCATCCTCAATCTGGTGAATCGCCCGCTGTGTGGTCTCTTGCGAGGTCATGAAGATATTCGCCGGATAGATGGTGTAGTCCTGATGCGTTCCGAAACTCATGTTCGTTATACCGTCAAGCTCCTCAATGCGCTCAATCTCATCCCAGGCGAAATTCACCCTGATGATTTTGTCGTCGTAAGCGAGGTAGATATCCACGATTTCCCCTTTCACCCTGAAATGTCCACGTGTCAGTTCCATGTCGTTGCGCACATACTGGCTGTCAACGAGCTTACGGAGGAACAGGTTGATATCGAGAGGCTGTCCCACCCTAATCTCGATAATGTTATCAGAGAAATTGGTAGGTGAGCCCATACCGTAGATACATGATACGGAACTGACCACAATCACATCTTTTCGTCCGGACAGGAGTGCAGAGGTTGCAGCCAGTCGCAGACGGTCGATTTCCGCATTGATTGCAAGGTCTTTCTCAATGTATGTGTTGGTGGAAGGTATATATGCCTCCGGCTGATAGTAGTCGTAGTAGCTGACATAATACTGCACCGAATTCTCCGGGAAGAAATTGAGCATCTCCTCATACAGCTGATGAGCGAGTGTCTTGTTATGGCTGAGGATGAGTGTCGGACGTTCCACATTCTGTATGACATTGGCCATGGTGAAGGTCTTTCCAGATCCGGTGACACCAAGTAACACCTGCGCGGGAAGTCCGTCAAGGACTCCCCGTGTCAGTTGTTCGATAGCCTCAGGCTGGTCGCCAGTCGGTTTGAACTGAGATGTCAGCTTAAATGGCATTGCTTCGTTTTCAGTTCTTAAGAATTAGCGGATTACAGTATAAAAATCGATGCCCTGCCGGTTGTCTCTAAAGGTTCTACGATTATTTTTTGAACGGTGTGGATTTAACGTAGATTCTGTAGTCTTTGATACCGCCTGGGACGTTCGACTCCATTCTCGGGAGATACTGCAATGCCGTAATAGTATGCTCCTTACCAAGGTCGATAACGACGGCATGCGGGAAGGATACCCCCTTAACCGTACTCCAGAATGTTGATTCCTGTAGATCGTAAATCTTGTCTGCTGCACAATTGCCTTTTGTGATTTCCTCGGAGTCGGCATAATTCACTCTCCAAGGTTCTCTCGACAGGCGTTCTCCGTTTTCGTCGAGCAGATAAAGCTCAGCGATGCACGCCAGTTCCTTTCCGTCGAGGGCGTTGACTGCCTCTAAGCAGACATATCGTCCACTGACAGGCTGGTCGAACTTCACCTCCTGCCAGCCGTTTCCTGCGTTGAAGGTCCCCGTCTTCACCGCTTTCTCACCAGCAAGCGATAGGTTCTCACCTTCCTGACGGTGAATCGGCGGTTCCGCTTTCTGGAGCTTGTCGATAATCGGTTTCCCAAGTCCTTCAGACACTGCGTCTTCAGGTCCGATGACATCGAACACCACCACCTCATTCTCGCCTTTATTCAGCCAGCATCCAGGTATGTAGAGTGTCTGCTGAGGTCCTACTTCCCAGATTCGTCCCATGCCATGTCCGTTGACATACACCAGACCTTTTCCGAAATGTTCGAAATTGAGGAAGGTGTCTCCAGTCTTCTTCAGGTTGAACGACGCCTTATAGAATCCAGGGACTCGCTGTCCCTTGTCATCGCGGATTTTTGTGGTGGAAAGCGGTTTGTAGTTTTTCTTCAGGTAATCCTCATAGACATCGGGAATAAGGTAGTTGTCCCAGTTTCTGAGAGATCCTGTGAAGTCGTTTCCTTCAAGCTGTATGGTAAGCATCACATCGCTGTTGATGCCTTTGAAGTCCTTTATGGCACGTCCGAAATTGATGCGTCCCATCGCCTCTACGAGGATATCCATCCTTGCCCCTTTACGGCAGGAGGGAAGCAGCATCTCCTTCTCGCCCATCCTTCTGTCGAGTGCCCCCACATACTTCCCGTCGATGAACACCTGCAGATAGTCGTGTCCCTCTTTGATTGTGAGCTTACTCTGCCCCTTCAGCTCAGGCAGCGTTGTCGTGTAAATCATGGATCCCCATCCTTGGTCGAACTCCTCCATAGTCTGTATCTTTTCTGTTCGGACAGGCTTTGGCAGGTTATCAAACAGCGGCGCATATTCAGTGAACTTGAATGCAGGTACCTCGATAACCGGCATTGGTTTCGGCACCTTCGGGAGTTTCTTGTCGGAATACTTTGCCAGGAGATCCTGCAGCTCGAAATATTTGTCGGTGGTCTGTCCGTATTCATTGATGGGCGCATCATAGTCGTAGCTGGTGACATCAGGAGAGAAGCCCGGTGAGTTGGCACCAGCCCAATGACCGAACGAGGTTCCTCCATGTGTCATATAAAGAGAGAATGAGATGTTGCGCTCAAGCATCTGCCTGATGCCGTCAACCATGTCCTTCGCTGATCGAGTCTCATGCTTTCCGCCCCATTTGTCGAACCATCCCGACCAGAACTCAGAGCACATAAGTGGTGATTTTGGACGCAGCTGTCTGAGTCGTTTGAACTGGTCGTCGATATTGGCTCCCGTACCGAAGTTCATGGTCCATACAAGGTCGTCTAGTCCGTTTTTCTCGAAATTGGAACTCCAGTCGCACTGGAAGAGCGCCACCTTGTCGAACCCCGCCTCGCGCACGATATCACGTATAGCTGACACGTAAGGTTTGTCCTCACCATAAGAGCCATATTCGTTCTCCACCTGCACCATGATGATGGGACCTCCGTTCTGGATGGTGAGCGGTGCAAGCTGCTCACCAACCTTCTGCTCGAAAATCTTCACTCTTTCCATGAAATAGGGATCCTGTTCCCTGAGCCTTATGTCTTTTTTCTTTAGGAGCCACCAAGGCAGTCCTCCCATCTCCCACTCAGCACATACGTAAGGTCCCGGTCGGACAATGACATACATACCGTTTTTCTGTGCTATACGGCAGAATTCCGCCACATCGTTGTTACCGGAGAAGTCGAACACCCCCTCTTTCTGTTCGTGGATATTCCAGAAAATATATATGCAGACAGTGTTCATGCCCAAAGCCTTGCACATCTGTATGCGGTGTTCCCAGTAAGGCCGTGGTATTCTGGGGTAGTGTACCTCCGCAGCCTTGACGATGAAAGGCTGTCCGTTGAGCATAAATGCTCCGTCACCCGCCTCAAAAGTGTTCTGCGCATGAAGCGAGAATGCCGTCATGCACATCAGTAAAATCGTAGTCAGTAATTTTTTCATAGATATGCCAGTTGTTGATAATAATTCATAATTAAAACTTCATATTTCAGAATTTCAAGTTTCGGAAATAAAAATGGAAGCCAAGTTAATTTAAAGATTTAATTAGGTAAGATGTAAGATTAATGCAAGTGGTTCGGATTTTAAAATGGGAGTTAACGAGCCTGCGGCTCGTGGAGATAACCACGCCCCAAACCGATATCCAGTCAAGCCACATCCGATTTAGGGTAAAAAATAGAATTCATTGACAATTGATCAGCTATTCGCTTACAGGAATGGCATCAATTCTTTTCTGATGACGCCCCCCCTCGAATTCGGTGTTGAGGAACTCATCCATAATTTTTCGAGCCATGTCGTTATCGATGAATCGTCCAGGCATGACAAGCACGTTGGCATTGTTATGCTGCCGTATGAGGTGTGCGATTTCTGGAATCCAGCAAAGTCCCGCCCTGATGGTCTGATGCTTATTAAGGGTCATGGATATGCCTTCTCCCGACCCGCACATGGCGATACCCGGAAAGACCTCTCCGTTCTCAATACCTTTAGCGAGCGCATGTCCGAAATCAGCATAGTTGCACGACTCCTCAGTGAAGGTTCCATAGTCCTTATATGGTATTCCTTTCTCTTCAAGATATTGTTTCACAAATTGTTTGAGCTGGAAGGCAGCGTGGTCGCTGGCAATTCCAATAGTTTTAATTTCCATGTTAGATTTTGTTGTTAAGTTAATTTCAAACAAAGATACGAATAAGAATCAAAAAGACAAAATTTTTCAGGGGAAAAATAAGGAAGAAAACAAGAAGAGGGAAGTCAATAAAACAAAAAAAGGAAGGTAGCCCTTCCTTTTTTAAGTTATCAATTTGATTTCAATAAATCCTTACTTGTTGCGCGCAAGGCTGTTGTAGCTTGCCATCACGCGTCTGTAGTATCCGTTGGTCGATGCTTTGCGCTGCATGCAGTTGAGGTCGCCAGAGTTCCAAAGACGTATGGCTTTCTCCATATTGCCTTCCTTATTGTATTTCTCCTGGAAAATCACAAACATCTCGCGGCTCTTCTCACGTGAGAAACGATCGTTATAGGTGAATTTCTTCTGTCCGATAATTTTGTTGCACTCTCTAACGAGAATTTCAGATATCTGCATACATCCCACCCATTTGCCATTAGGTGAAACGGCTTTGGTGTCTCCTCTACTTTCTACTTGTTCGATAGCGTCCATCACAGCACCCCATTTCTTATTCATCTCTGGTGAAACCTGTGCATTTGCAGTGATACACATCATTACAAAAGCGAAAATAAAAAATACCTTCTTCATAATAGAAAAATTTTTGTGTCGGAACAAAAACTAAGCTTCACGCTTATAGATGTCATCAGTTAGCATCAGAAAATGACTAAATTCCGACAAGATTAGTAATTCATTTGTCATTATAGGGTAAAAAACAGTAATTATACCTATAATATGTTGACAAACAGTTAATTTTATACTTTTATTAAAGTAAAAGAAAAAGGAATAAACCTAAAAAAACTGGTTATTTTTCCTAAATCTGATGCAAAGTTAGGCATTTTTTCCGAGATAGCCAAAAGATTTTAACATATCAGAAAATGTTTAAGAGTTTTTAAACCTTATTGAATCTTCATAACCAACAGATTAGAATTCTTTGTTAATTGCAAAACTCACTAAACATAGGGTTTTTAGGGTGTCATTATAAGTGTATTATATACAATTATACAAATTATGGAATTTAACAATTATTAACGCATTCTGCTTTGAATTGTACCTAATCAACAAAGAAGAGACGTGCACAGATTATGTGTTTAACCCAAACCGATCAAATGGTCGATTTTGGTTTGAAAGAGTTGCGTCGCTCAAAATGTCTCGAAAAATAAAATAGGGAAAATAGGGTCAAAGACTATTTTACCATAACGAATGGAGCCATTTGAGAAATTCGGTTTTCCATTGGCGGGATTCATCGGAGCCTTTTATTTCGGATACACCGAATCCATGCCCACCAGTAGCGTATTGGATGTAGCGGTGGGGAATCTTCTTTGCTGTCAGTGCGGAATCGAGGAGTACAGAGTTTCGGTAGTTGACCACAGGGTCATCCTTGCAGTTGACGAGAAAGACAGGCGGGCAGTCGTCAGGGACATGGTTCTCCAGTGAGAGTATGTCACGCAGTTGTCTGTCGTGCAGACGGCTTTCTCCAAGGAGTGCCCTGCGTGAGCGTTTATGGACTGAAGGATGAGTCATCGTGACCACGGGATAGATGGGCACAACAAACGCCGGACGGTCTGCTTTATCGAAAAGCTCTGCAGCTGACATCACAAGATGACCACCGGCAGAAAAGCCCATTGCCCCTACCCTGCCGGGATTGATGCCAAATTCTTTTGCATGCGTTCTGACATAACGAAGACATTGCCTGAGGTCGTCCTGCGGGTCTGGATAGCGGTTGCCACGGAAAAGATAGCGGAAACGGAAGATGAATGCTGGAACGTATGCCGTTCGGTAACGGAGTACAAACGCTGAAATGCCGTTCTGCTGCAGCCATCTGCCCACTTCATGTCCCTCGGTCTGCATATCATGCCAGAAATAGCTGCCACCGGGACAGACAACGATTGCCACGTTATTGTCACCCGTAACCAGATAGGGAGTCATCTCAACATGCTTTGCTTTCGGCATCTGTTCCCAGATGTTCACTTGGGCAGGAAGGAGACACGTGGAGAGGTAAAACAGGAGTAAAACGGCCAGACGAGGCATGGGTTTCTATTTTATTTAGTGAATAGTGTATTAGTTAATCGGAATGGGAGTTATGGGAGATATGGGAAAAAACATGTTAGTTCTCGGGGGGATTGATTTTACGGATGAGGGAATTGATGCCGAGGATAGCCTCGCAGGTGTTGATGGCAGTGAGGGGAACGCCGCAGAATCCGTGAAGGTTGTTGCACTGGCCGGTGAGGAACAAGTTGCGTACTTTGGTTACTACGGGCAGTTGCGATAGCGCAATGTTATTGCAGTCTTTTGAAAAGCCGTAGAGCGCACCATCCCTACTGCCGTAATAGTCGCGGATGGTGAGTGGTGAAGCAGTGTTGACATGATCGATGCATTTGCGGAATCCGGGGTGCATTTCTTCTGCCAGCTGCAGCACCTGTTCCGCTTTCTCCTGCTTCCATTGTTGATAATCGTCACCCCGGTGTCCAACTCTTGTATGTGCCCACCGTTCCACCTCGCTGAAAAGCATCGGCACGGTGATGATAGCCTTTGAGGCATACTCCTGCTGATTCTCCTCGGGCGGAGTCATCAGCAGAAGTCCAACCGGCCATTGATCAGGCTGGTCGAAGCTCCAGATATCTGACTCCTTACGCAGATAATAATCCGAAAAGTTCAGATAGGGAAATGTTTCGGGTTTCAGTTTGACAAACAGGCTGAAAGCAGAATACGTGTTTGGGATGCTGCTAACCCGTTTCACATACGAGGGCGGGAACGCCTTCTCCGGCATGATTCTGAACAGGGCAAAAGGATGTATTGCAGAAATATAACAATCCGCCTGGAACTCCAGTCCGCTCTCTGTTTTCAGGCAATCCACATACCGGTCATTCACATCCATCCATTCCACACCGTCGCCAGTGATAATGTCCCCCCCATTCTCGCGTATCACCCCGGCCAGCAGTTCAGCAAACTTGTCGCTGCCTCCCACGAAACGGCTTGCCCCCTTGATGTAGAGCATGGTGAGGATGGCATGGATGTATGCCGGGGTGCATCCTTTTTTGCCTCCATAGAGCGGTGAGAGATAAGCCAGCAGGCTGCGCAGCGTGTGATTGCCAGTGTACTTGGCGATGAAGTCATCTGCAGGCAGGAGGAAATCCTCCGATGCGGCAAAGAGATTTACCCCTCCGTCGGACGGACGCAGGTTGAGCACATCCACATGACTGGTCATTTCAAACACAGCATCCACATAGCGGCGGAGGTTATCCCGCTCATCAGGGAAATATCGTGCAAGCGAATCGACGAACCCATCCCTTCCGTTTGCCATCTCATACCATTGGTGTGTGTCGGCAAAATAAATACGGTCGCAGCAATGGGCATCCACCTCACGGATTTGCATTTTTGATGTGATGCCCAGATAATCACATATCTTTCGGATATTGCCGTCGGGACTCATGCCCACGATGGTATGCATACCCGTATCGAAACGCTCACCGAAACGGGTGAACGTCTGTAATCCGCCACCGATGGTCTGATTCTTCTCTATCACTGTGACATCCAGCCCTTCCTTCGCCAGGATGGCACCGCAGAAAAGCCCCCCCAGACCACCTCCTATGATGATGACTGATTTCATTTGCCTGCCTCTAAAATTTGTTTGTAAATAGTCTCCGGTTTCAGGATTTCTCCTGTGCTGACGATGGATCCGACAATCACGCCGAGCATCCCGTGGGAGTTGATGTTCTGCCCTGTCAGCAAAAGATTTGGAATGCGGGTTCGGTGAGGCACACGGCAGGCAGCTCCCAGCCGTACGTCCTTGGCGATGCCATACATTGCCCCCTCCTCCGTGCCTGTGTAGTCGAGATAAGTGAGTGGTGTGGATGAATAGACATGCTGGATTTGCTGACGCAGTCCGGGTAATTGACGTTCCACCACAGATAGCAGCCGTTTGGTCTTTGCCGCCTTGAACTGTTCGTAATCCTCACCACGCCTCCCTACTGACGTTCCTTTCCATGCCTCCACCTCCTTAAAATGCATGTATGAGAGAATCACCCCAGTCTGCGCAAACTGCGGATTCTGCCGATGGCACAGATGCATATAGAGATAGCCCTTCGGCCATGTTTGGTCGTTGTAGTCCTCACATCCCCATGGTGTTCCGTATTCATAACCGTAGAAATTGGAATTGAGATAAGGCACAGTGTTATCCTTGAAATGGAGATAAAGCGAAAAGCATCCTATGCCTTGACGTATAGCTTGTATTCGCTGGCGGAAAGCCGGCCGGATGAGTTTCGTGTCGAGCAGATCGAGCGTCCTGAGCGGATGCGCGTCGGAGACCACATAGTCAGCAGGGATGAACTCATCTTCGTTGACCTCCACACCCACTGCCCTCTCCTCGTCACAGGCAATTCTTGTCACCTTTCGTCTCGTCAGCACCTCTCCCCCATAGTTTTCAATCACCTGCTGAAGTGCAGTGGCAATGTGGTCGCTTCCTCCCACCACACGGTAAGCACTCTGATTGTAGAAGTCCATGATGAACGCAAGCGTGGAGAAAGGAGTCTTATCCCGTTCTGCAGCATAAAGGGGCAAATTTCCCACAAGCACCTTCGCCAGCATCGGATCCGTGATAACACTGTCTATCACCTCATTGACCGCCTTCAGCTGATATTCGGCACTCGTGGCATGGTCGGTGTGGTCGAACCGCAGGGAATGGAGCGAGGAGGCACCCGCCACCTTCTCCACAAGGTCGTAATAACGCACAATATTGTCATGCTGAGCGGGGAAATAGTCGGTCATCCGGCTGATAAACGCCTCCCGTCCGAATGGAATGGAGAAACGCTGTCCGTCTATACACACGATATCGTAAGCATCAGAATCCAGCCGGCTAAGCTCTACCTTGTCGCCGATTTCAAGGAAACGCATCAACCGGTGGAGTGTCTGCCCCTGGTCGGCACTGCCGATGAAATGCATGCCAGTCTCGAATTTGACACCACGGCGAGTAAAGCACTGCAGGCAGCCGCCAATCTGTGACGACTGCTCCAGCACCGTCACTTTATAGCCGTTTTTTGCCAAAATAACGCCGCTGACCAGTCCGCCCAGACCGCTGCCTATTATCACAACTTTCTTACACATCCTGTTCGATTCTGTTTGATATTTCCGCATATCTGCGTATATATTCACGCCGGAACCACGAAGCCTGCTCACGTTTAGTTCCCATAGCTTCCAAATCAGCCCTTTTGACCGTTTTCCACACTTCAATATAGATGGGACCCTTATTCAGCGAGTGAACACCTTTCGGCAACACCTTCCCCGGACCGTAAAGACACATCGGGAGGATGTCGAGCCCCAGCTGATCAGCCAGATAGAACGCCCCCTGATGGAAACGCTGGACAGCGCAGTCTTTTGATCGGGTGCCCTCGGGAAAGACAGCGATGCTATAGCCTCTTTCCACAAGCGACCTCAGCTTGGGCAGCAGTGCCTCCAGTCCCTCCGACACGGGATAATACTCAGCATTGCGGATGATACCGCCATAAAATGGGTTTTTCCACACCCAGTCGTTCGTGAGGAATATCATTTTCGGCGAGAACACCAGCTGACACATCAGGTCGAGATGCGACTGATGATTGCAGATAATGATGTGTGGCTTGGAGAAATCGACTCCCTCCTCCACCTTAGAACTGAACCGTGTGCCAGGAATGCCGTGATGTATCATCACGAAACGGGACACCCAGTGAATCAGCCGGTGAATCCGCCGTTGCTTCTTGGGGGAGTTCTTGCCTACCTTCGTGTAGCATACGACCAATGGTGTGATGACAAACACAGAGAAAAACCCGAAGAACAACGCCGCATAACCGGTACGCAGCCATTTCATCAGCCAGCGGAACAGACGCAAAGGCAGCCCATAAATGACCGCCAACAGACAAAGCACCGTGTTGAGCACACTGATACGGAAAAAATCCATGGCCGGTCGGAAATGACTCACCCGCTTTTCGCGGGGAGGATAATACACGTCGATGTCTGTCCCCTTGATTTTCACGCCATGCCATGATGCAAAGACCATCAGCTCCAGCTCCGCCTCATATCGGTTGGTCACATACCATAGCCCATAAAGTTTTTTCAAGGGATAGAGCCTATAACCCGACTGTGTGTCGCTGAGCCGCCTGCCCGTCTGCACCCAGAACCAGAAATTAGAAAAACGGTTTGCAAACGAGCTCCCTTTGCTTCGTTCCGTACCTTCCATTTGGCGCTGACCAACAATCAGTTCTCCCGGATGCTGCCGGTTGGCCTCAAGCATCGTCTGTATGTCCTCGGGGAAATGCTGACCGTCGGCATCGAGCGTAATGGCGTAGGCAAATCCAGCCTTTTTCGCATGACGGAAGGCTGTTTTCAACGCATAACCCTTTCCACGGTTTTTTGCATACTCCAGACAGGTGATGCTATTGATACCGGCGAGGATTTCGTGTGTGCCGTCGTTGCTTCCGTCGTTCACGACAATCACGTCAAGACAATAGTCAAGGCATCCCCTTACCACTCGCTCAACAGTGGCAGCATTGTTATAGGTGGGGATGACGACGCAAATTGCCCGTGCGCGCATGGTGTCCTGTATGGATGGATTGGAGGGCATGAAAGAGTTATGAATCAGTTATTAAGAAAAAAGGTGAGAAGAGGAGAATATTTGTGATTTATGATTTACGATTTACTATTTACTATTTACGATATATGATTTACGATTTATGATTTATGATTTACGATATACGATTTATTTGGTTATTTGAGTGTTTAGATATTTGAAGAGGAGAAGAAAATAAAAAACGAGACGACGGTTCTGCTATCGAATTATTGCCACGAACGACATTTTCAGCAGTGGCTTACCGTCAGCCTCGGCGTTCATCATCACAGTGACCTCGTCTCCGCTTTCGCTATAGGTCAATTTGGTGATATGGAAGCAGAATTCGGGAGTTTCCAAGGGCGAAACCACAGACAGGAACTTCACGTTTTTCAGTAATTTCAGATTCATCTGTCTGCCGATGAAATCTTCCGCCAGCTCCCTGCCCATCTGAATGAGACATACGCCCGGTGTTACAGGCTCTCCCGGGAAATGTGCCTTGAATATGGCATGACACGGATTAAGGCTGATATGGTAAACAGTGGAGCTGGTATTATTTCCGCTTTCCGTCACACTATAAAAGTCATCACGAAGCATCATCATCCTTTATATTTAGTTCGTCTTCCGTCAGCTGGGTGAAACGGAACAACATCTTGTATTTCTCATCACGGTATTCACCCTTGCCCTCCCGCATGGCATGGAAGAGTAGCCGTAAATCTCGGCGAAGGATTTTCCGGATATACCATTTGTCCATCATTTTCTGAACAGAAAGCAGCTTCACCTTGTCTTTCCGTTGGTTAAAGGTGAAATCCATGAACGTGATACCGAAGTCGTTGAACATCGAGCCTTTAATCAAGTCGCCGTCACAGAGCAGCACACAGATGCCGCTCATATAGCCTTTCGGCATCTCGATAACCGCAGTGAACCGTGCTTTCTCTCCCACCGACTGCGGCAGGAGCGACTGTGCATCAGCCGGTGTTAACAAGGCGTTCAGCAGGAGACTAACGGATATCAAACAGGTTCGGAGAAATCGCATGGTTTGTCTTTACGTTTTTCAGTTCTATAATCGTCCGGTCGTTGTTCTTCTCTGTCAGCTCCACCTTCGTGACCAAAGCGCGCTGCCGGTCGAAATGGAGGACTATCGACGTAAACATCTGCTTCATGTTCTTGCGGAGCGGTGTCAGCGCAGCTATCCATTCGGACGTGTTGGCATTGATCTCCACCTTGTATTCCCGCTCGTCGTTCAGGCACTTGCCCACCACACTGTTCATCATCACGCGGGCAATCTCCTTGAACACCTTGTTTTGGTTGGTGTCAATTACATCGTTGCGTTCGCCATTGTGGATACGGACCTTTGTGTCGTTGAGAATGAATACATATTTATGGGGAGCTGTGTATTCCCACCGGAGACGGTTTTTCTGCTGATAATACATCCTTCCCTTCGACACCATCTTGTCGCTGAGCAGTTTGAGATGTTTGGTCTGCACGAAATCGCACTCCATCGACTTCATCTCCATGGCTGCACGGTTGATTCTCGCCTTAACAGCAGCCTTATCGACTTGCTGGGCCGTGGCACTGCCAAAAGCGGCAAACGCCAGACACAACACAAAGAACAAATATCTCATGATTATTTACGATTTACAAATATACGATTTACTTAGATAAACTTCCGAAACTATCATCAAATTAAAAAAATCATTTCGCAATTAAGAAACAACCCGTGATGATACACGCCACGCCAATCCACTTAAGCGCATTGACCTGCTCATGGAAAAACACCATCGCGGCAATCATCCCGAACACATAACTGATGCTCACCATCGGATAGGCTTTGCTGAACGGAAACACCTTGACGATATACATCCACAACAGCGAGGCGGCTGCGAAGCATAGTCCGCAGAGTGCGAACTGCCAGTTGGTGAGCAGTGATATCCAGAACGTCTTGGTCCATGCGAATTGAGGCATCCGCATCATGGCGAATTTCAGGAACACCTGCCCTCCGCAGAGCAACGCGCTCTGTAACACAGCAAGTAAGATTATTCTCCACATGACAGTATGATAGCTATTGATTTCACGTCTTCCTGCTGACACTCTCTTCCAGCCCGCTCCATCAGCTGACGGAAAAGCGGTGTGGTCTCGTCGTGACATTCCACGAGCACAGTCTTGCAGCTTCCCTGGCATAGGATTCTTCTCGCGTCGCGCAACGCCCAGTCCAACGACTGACTGCCCTGGGTATAGGTGATGTTATATCCATGGCAGTGTGTGCGTATGGCCAGTTCTCCGGCTATGGTGTTGTGGGTGCTCTGCATGAACCATGTCGGCTTCAGCGGCTCATTGTCGGCAAGCTGGTTCAGCAGCCGCTCGCTCAGTTCCACCGATCCGTAAGCCGTAGCTGTGATGATGGCGTCGGGCGAGTCCACCCCCGCCTCTCTCAATGCCCGCATCGAGCTGAGCACCGCCGCTTTCATCAGCCTGCTCATGCGTCGCGCCTCCATGGGTCTGACAAACTCACTCACCGACGGTAGTTCTTCCGTCCCGCTGATTACCACACGTGCCAACTCACGAACTTCAAACTGTGGTACTTCATGCGTTGCAGCAGTAGTTTTCACCGGATGTTTTGAGAAAATCAGCGAGGTGTCGTTGCCTCCGAATCCGAAAGAGTTGCACATCACATGTTCTAACGGTTCAACGGCATAATCGTCCATCATCGGCCGAATCAGCCCCTCATCTTGCACAATCCATCCACGGTTGATTGGGAAGAAATCGTATTTCAGTGCCTGCAGGGTGATAACCGCCTCAATGGCTCCTGCCGCACTGGTGGCATGCCCCGTATAGCCTTTCGTACTCGACACCGCCGGCATGTCTTCTCCAAACACCCTCCTTAAGGCGGCACTCTCCGACAGGTCGTTGTTGAGCGTGCCGGTTCCATGGGCATTCACATAGTCAATCTGCTGGGGTTTCAGCCCAGCCATCCGGAGTGCCTCCGTCATGGCCAGGAACGGTCCCTCGCCGTTGTCCGACGTTGCGGTCTGATGGAAGGCGTCGCATGCATTGCCGTAGCCTGTAAGATAAGCGATTATGGACACCTTGCCAAATTCTCCGATATCGTCATTCACCTCCTTCACTGTCTCCTCACGCTCCATCACCACGTAAGCAGCCCCTTCACCCAAATTCAGCCCTGCACGGTTCTTGTCGAAAGGTCGGCAAGGCTCATGGTCAAGAATCATCAGTGAATTGAATCCGCATATATGGAATTTTGTCAATGCCTCGGTTCCGCCGGCAATCACAATATCTGCCTGATGTGATTTGAGCAGCTCCGCTCCCACCAGCAGCGCATTAGCAGCTGAAGAGCAAGCTGTGGAAACCGTCGTGTAATCGCTGAACACCCCCAGATAATCTGCAATGGCCTGGGTTGTGGCTCCGCAATCGTGTGAGCACATACATTCGGCATTGCCTTCACCCTCGCGGAGCTGCGTGAACTCCCGCTCTGTAAGATCCATTCCTCCCACGGTGGTGGCATTCACGAGCACCACCTTCAACGGATCATCCTTACTATATTTCTGCTCATCCACTTTTCCGGCATAAATCGCCTCCCTGAGCGCACATAGCGCCATGAGTATCGTGCGGCTGACCGGCTTGCCTTCCAAACCGGGAAACCCCAGGAGTTCACTGTCCGTCACCCATGCCTTTCCCACCGGCAGGTCTTTCAGTTCCGGTGAGAAATAATTGTAGGATTGGATGCCGAACAGATCATTCCGTATGGTTTTCAATATTTCGTAGCAGCAGTCGCCAGCAGCACTTACCGCTCCCATTCCAGTTATCGCGATTTTGTCCATGCAAATGCGTGTTGTGAGTTTAATCCCTTACTTCTTGCGGTTTTTACTCACATAGTCGGCGATAGAGCGTACGCTGGTGAAGATAGCTTTTCCTTCAGCCGCATTGGCGAGTTTGATGCCGTATTTCTTTTCCAGAAGCACGATAATCTCAAGTGCGTCAATTGAGTCGAGCCCCAGTCCGTCGCCGAACAGAGGCGCGTCGGTGTCGATGTCGTCAGGAGTCATTTCTTCCAGGTTGAGCACGTCGATAAGCTGCTCTTTCAATTCCAATATCAGTTGTTCCATTGTTATAGTAAAGTGTAAATTTTAGAGTTGAGGGGGGTGAGAGCTGCGTTGACAACGCAGCATACCGAAACAGCAGTGGAGAGTTGAGAGTATATTCATGTCACGCCACTACAGCCCAAACACCCGTTTTTCAGGGCAGATGAGCAGAAGCTGTACGATATAATTGTGCAAATTTACGGAAAAATATTCAATCTATGAAAAAGAAAAGGATAAAAGATTCAGGATTCGGAAGTTAAGTAATAGTGAAAAAATAAGTTAGGAATTTCAAGTTTCGGATGTTCAATCAACAAAAAAAAGATAAAAAAAACGTTTTGTCATGGGCTGAGCCCAATGGTATGGATTGTAGCCATGCTTGCATGAAAACAAGTTTTCAGCAACCATGCCCACAACCCATACCGCACTACGTGCTGACAAAACTGAACAAAAAGTAGAACTTCGTTCTTCAAAAAACGCTTCGCTTAACAAAAAAACTGATTAAGCGAGAGGAGAGGAATACTAGTTTTCACTATGCCGAGCGTGAAGTTCTTAGCCGGAGGCAAAAGCCATCCGGACTGACTGCCAGAACATAACTGATAATGGGTTGGAAAACAATATATAATGACTTCAGAAACTTGAGTTAGGAATTTTTATTTTTTAAAAAGAAGGTATGATTTTTGTTGAAGGTTTGACAAAAACCATCCGGATGGGTTACCCTAAAAAGGTTTTGTCTTGGAGGATAAGGTATTACTATGGTAAAAGGCTTGAATTATTCAGTTTTGTCAGCGAGGAAAAGATTTGCTTGGAAATCGGATTCCGATACGGCATCGAGCCAGCCAAAGAGGACGGATTTATGACTGGATGTAGCTAATGTAGCTGCGACGATTCGGTTGATGGTTTCGGGGCAATGGTCAGGGAGAACATAAAATTCGGTCTCACCCTGATAACGGTTGCGGATGGCGATTTCTCCCGTGACGATATTCGGCAGAGTGTAGATGAAAAGCGACGGACTTGGGAAGAAATTGTCGGAGTCTGCGATGGTTTTCTGGTACTCCCTGTCGGCAGAGATAGAGGCTGTGCGGTTGAAGAGAATAACCGCGCGGTCGGTACGTGGTGTGAAACGTTCCCCGCCCTCCTCTTGCAGAAGCAGATCCGATGCTATGAATCCCAGCTTGGCAAGGAGGTCCATCTTATAGAATTTCGGGTAGTCGTTGACGAATTGTTTATAGAGAGCGGTCAGGAATGAACCGCTTAGATTCTCCGACAAGGATAGTGGTTTTCCGTCAATGGTGACGGAATCAGGGGTGATGCTTACGCTATGGGAAATGGTGAAATTGGTGGAGGGAGCATTTCCTGTGATGATCAAGGGATTTCGGACAGCCAACAGTGCGGCGTTTCCTCCTCCAAACCCGGAAATCATCTTGACGAAAGCAGATTGGCTGGTAGTGCGGTGCTGTGGTGAGAGATTCAGATGAGCCGACACACCCAGTTCCTCAAAGCCCCTTGTGCCCAGGACAATGCCCTCGTCAGCAGCAGCCATGGAGAGGATAGTCTCCAGTATGCCCGCCGCCCCCATGGTATGACCATAATAGCCTTTCAGGCCATTAGCGGGGATGCCGGTAAGTCCTGCCCGCCGCAGAGCCACAGCCTCCATCTGGTCGTTGAACATCGTGGCAGTGCCATGCATGTTGATGAAGGCAAGATTCTCCGTATCGAATCCTTCCAGCACGTCGTTTAGTGCGAGGAAAGCCCCATCAGCCGTTTTCGACGGTGAGCTCAGATGATACGCGTCGTTACGGACAGCGACGCGGCTGATTTGCCAGCAACGTTCTGTCGGTTGGGTAACATCCATGTCAGATGTCAGCACCATCGTTGCAGCCGCCTCTCCCAGATTCAGTCCGATCCGTTCGATGTCGAACGGACGGCAGGGGTCATCCGACAAGGCTTTCAATGACTGGAAACCAGAGACGATGAAAGCAGACTGCACATCAGCCCCGCAAACTACGGCATAACGGTATTGGCTCGTATTGAGCAGACAGGCAGCCAGTCTCAAAGCCGCCAACCCCGAAATGCAGGCGTTACATACCACAACAGGCTGGGTGGTGAAGCCGATATACCGGGCTATCCGTTGTGCCGAGACACCGGGATAAAGCGAGAGCTCCTGTTCGTTGTTTCCGGTTTGTTGATCCACATTCGCCTTCGTGGTGCTAAGGATGAAGATGACATCATCTGCGGAAAAGTCGAATTTGACGTTCTGCAGCGACCGCTCTACGCTCTCCACCACCAACGACTCGAAACGAGACAGTCCCTGACGCATCATCCGCTCCATCTGCTCATCGGAAAACAGCGAGGCTGTAAAGGGATCAGGCAGTCCCCACTTCCCTTCATAACGACAGAGGGCTGTACTATCATGGAGCACTGCCTGCAGGTTGTCTTCCGTAGTCATGCCAATCGGTGATACGATGTTATGGGACAGGATGTACAATTATTCAGAGTTTTTGGGGATTACGATTCAGTAACGTATATACTTCCGACGTTCGGAGACTTCGGCCCCTATAGGGCGTTCGTCGGGGAGATGTTTCGGTAACGGGCAGATTACAACCTTTAGAGAGACTCCACCGAGAGTCTCTGCTTCACACCCCCCATTTCTTTTTCCACTCGACAAAGAAATCTGGGTTGTACCAAACCAGCTGGTAGTTGAGGTCCATAAACACCTGTACGGTTCGTCCTGTGGCCATCAGCTCGTCGGAGACAGAGTCATGAATCTCATAATCAAACACAATCTTAGCAGCCTCAGTGGGGCGGTAGATGATGTCGATACGTGGACGCATACCGTATTTCAGGGGTTGCTTGAACTGAAAATTCATCTCCACGATGGGTGCATAATAGCCGTGATCCACATAATTCATGTAGTCAAGCCCGTATTCCGCGCCAAAGGCCTCACGGGCATCCTCAAAATACAGCGGATATGATCCGTGCCATACCACATTCATGGAATCAACCTCACTGAAACGGATATCAAGTATTTTGGAAGTTCGCAACATTTTTATTATTATTCAAGTTTCTGAAGAAAAAAGGAAGCCGAGTTAATTTAAAGATTTAATTTAGGTAAGATGTAAGATTTATGCAAGTGGTTCGGAATTTAAAATGGGAGTTAACGAGCCTGATGCTCGTGGACGATAGTTTTGCCATTTGGACATTTTTAACGGGACTAACACTAAAGACAAAGACTATTTAATGGCGATTTTCATTTCGGTGGTTACAAGGGTCAGACCGTTGCAGGTGACGGTTGCATCTGCGAGGGTCACTCCAAACACCTCCTCACGTACAACGACAGAAGTGGTGATGGTGTCACCCACAGCTGGGAGAGCAGCAAACTCCATATTTCGTACAGCTCCGATATATCCGATTTTGATATCCTCCTTCAAGATGTATTTATTCACATATCCGATACGGGCTGCACAGGTCTGGGCTATATTCTCGATAATCCCCGCTTCCGACATCACACTGTCGGCTACAAACATACGTCTTTCATTAATGGTGGTCTCCGTGACAGTAGTCAGCTCATCGAACGCCACCAATGTGTCAATCATCACAAATGGCTCCTGCTGAGGCAGCAGCGTGTGGATGTCGATGGAACGTAAAACATCCTCGGACGGATGCCTATAATCTATGTCGGTCATGTCCAAAATTCATAATAGTTATACCATTGTTCAGGAAATAGACGAACGATATGCTCAAGTTCCTTCACATAGGCAGCAGCCAACTGTCGGACCTGATCTTTCCGTGGAGCCTCTTTGTCGTAGCTCAGTGGTTTCACGAAAATCGTGTATCGCCTCGAGCCGGTCTTCATCACATTCACCGCCAGTACATCCAGCCCACGCATTGTCGCCACACTGAATGGTCCCATCGGGAAGCGTGTATCGGTTCCAAGAAAAGTCAATGTGACCGCTTTGTCAGAACCGCTGAAACGGTCGGCAGGCATACTGACGATCTGTCCTTCGGAAAGCGCACGGTCGAGTTCAAAAAGGTGCCCCATATCACCGCTCACAGGAATCATCCGGATGTTATTGGCATCGAACATTTTGTGACGGTTGTGCATCACCGATTCCTTCTCTCCAAAGAAGACAAGTGCATACATTTTCTTGCGTTCTGACTTGAGCGAATATCCCGCCAGCTCATAATTTCCCACATGAGCACTGAGCTGTACAAAACCGTCGTGTTGTTCAGCCAGCCTAAGAAACTCATCATATCCCTGGATATCCACTTTAAACCGCTTTCCGGCGTACATGGCAAATCGGTCAATCACCACCTGGCTGAACTTACAGTGGTTCACATAGGTTTTCCATGCCGACTTCCATCGCCCGAACTGATGACGCTGTCGGAAATAGCGGTAGATAATCCTGCCGCCAGGACGGAAGAGTACACAGACGGGTACAACAAAGATGTTAGAGAACCAATATAGAATCCTCACATCCATCCATCCCAGCAGCCGGATGAGCCAACGGTGCATCCTGCCACTTCCGTAAGTGGTTCCGTCCCAAGCCTTTTGAGCCATGGTGTTATCCCACCTTACTCTCGATATAGTCGATAAACTGTCGGAGAGTGGTCACGCCCGCCATCTCCTCCGGTTTGATTTTGAAACCGAAATTGCGTTCCACAATCACCACGATGTCAACAAAATCGAGGCTGTCAATGCCCATGTCGTCTTTCAGTTTGGCATCATCAAAAATTTTCTCTTCT
>JAEEOB010000097.1 GCA_016284045.1 Bacteroidaceae bacterium | reverse complement strand
GTAACTTTGGCTTCACCGAAGTTACTCCCGCTCGGAAAAACTCAAATAAATGTGCTTTCACCGAATTTTGTCGCGACTCAGCAAATAATAAGCAAATAATAAGCAAGCTTTTATTTGCATTCGCTGCTCCAAAATTTGGTTTTTCTCTCGCTTAATCGTAACTTTGCATATTGAATCACTGAACTATCCAACAAGCACAAAAGAGAAATAAATATGGGAACGTATATCAATCTGGGGAATGATGGATTCCAGAATGCCCGTAGAAGCGAGTATGTTGACAAATCAGGGCTAATCCGTGTTGTTAACAGTACGCTTAAAACGGAGATGTGCATGAGCTGTGTGTCCCGTTGCCGCCGTTTCGGTAAGTCGATGGCGGCAAAGATGCTGAATGCCTACTATGACCAGTCGTGCGACTCACGCAGCCTGTTCGAGGACTTGGAGATAGCAAAAGACCCTCATTTTGAGGAGCATCTGAATAAATATCCGGTGATTTATCTTGATCTCAGCGACTTCGTGACACGTTTCCGCGAAGAAGATATCGTCGGGATTATTGACAGAGAACTGCGGACAGACATTCTGCAGGCCTATCCAGGACAGACTTACGAAGAAAAAGATGACTTGATGGAATGTCTGATTCGTATTGCCCGGGATGAAAAGCAGCAGTTCATCTTCATTATCGACGAGTGGGATGCCATCTGCCGCGAGTTTGAGAAACGTCCTGAGGTGATGGATGAGTATGTCAACTGGCTCCGCCGTATGTTCAAGGGAAGCAACACCGCGAAGGTGTTTGCGGGTGTGTATATGACCGGTATTCTTCCGATAAAGAAATATAAGACGGAGTCTGCGCTCAACAATTTCATAGAGTATTCGATGGTTGAGCCACGCCGCTTGGCCCGTTATTTTGGTTTTACGAAAAATGAGGTGCGTGGGTTGGCTGAGAAGTACAGTATGGATTTCGATGAGTTGGTGAAATGGTACGACGGGTATCAGATAGGTGACGAACTGTCGATGTTCAATCCAAATTCTGTCATGCAGGCGGTTGATATCGGCCGTTGCCGCAGTTTCTGGGCCGGCACAGGTGCTTATAATGCCGTTGCCAACTATATTAACTTCAATTATGAGGGATTGAGAGACGGGATAATAGAGATGTTGGCTGGGGGACGCTGCAAGGTCAATCCAACTGGCTTCCAGAACGACATGTCGATTGTCCGAAGTAAGGATGACGTGCTGACGGTGTTGATTCATCTGGGTTATCTCTCATACAACTGGCGTAAGGATGAATGTTATATACCGAATAAGGAAGTGGAGGGTGAGATGGTGAACGCCGTCAAGTACAACCGCTGGATGATGGTGGTGAATTCCCTGCAACGCTCGGAACAGCTGCTTGAGGCAACTCTCTGCGGCGACGAGCAGGCTGTTGCCCGTGCGCTCGACATTGCTCACGACGAGAACACCAGCATCTTGTCGTACAACAACGAGAACTCGCTCGCGTGCGTGCTCAGCATCGCTTACTATTATGCCCGTAACGACTATATTATCCACCGTGAGTTCCCTTCTGGCAAAGGTTTTGCCGACCTGGTGCTGATTCCCCGCAAGCATGTGGATTCACCAGCTTTGGTCATCGAGCTTAAATACAGTAAGGATGCCGACACCGCCATCACGCAGATTAAAAACCGTAATTACCCGGCGAAGGTGGCTGAATATGCCGACAACCTCCTGCTTGTGGGCATCAATTACGACAAGGATACAAAAACACATACGTGCGTGATAGAACGCTATAACGGTTAGCTGGTTCGTTCTGTTTTGTTCTTTGGATTTCCATCACACTTTAATCACATTTTAATACTTATTCTTCAAAAAACAGCGGATGATTTTTTGCACATTCCGATAAAATTGCGTATTTTTGCTGGCAATTAGAAAAATGGAAAGCTATGGACACGCAGGAAGTGAAATATCCGCCGCAAATACCTCGTCCCTTACACGCTCGACGGCCGCCAGCTGACGAAAATCGGCATGTCGTTTTCGACAGCAGAACGCAACGTGACTAAGTGGCTGGTGGAATAAACCGTTTTCTTGTCTTTTTCTGTTAGTGCATGTATCCGATAGAGCGGAGGTAGTCGTTCGACACTTGGGAGATGGCGATTTCGAACTGTTGGGGGAGGTCGTACTTCTCGAAATCGGTGAGCTGACGTTTATATTTGTTTATCAGCTTGTTTTTGATGGGGTTGAAGTGCTTGCTGGTGTAGGAGTTGCGGAGTTGCACATAGCTAGGGTTAACCCAGTGGTATCTTTTGCCATCGCTCTCGGTGAATCCTCCGTTGGCTATATGCTCGTCCTCCATCCGAATGACTAACGGACGGATTTCACGCTTGAATTCTTGAATCACTTTTTCCTCCACGTTGGCAAATGCAGGATCCGGGGCTGACACGTCTTTTGAGCTGGTCTGTTGTTTTTGTGGATTGGCTTTTGGCTCTGATGATGTGGCATCGTCGGACACCGACTGACGGTTAGTGTTTATAGTCTGCTGACGTGTGTTTTGATGTTCTGGTTGTTGGACTGCTATAGACTGGTTTACCGGTTCGGGTGTGGTGGAACCTGGTTTGGCTGTTTCTTGTGCTTTAGGCGGGGCGGGAGTGAACGGTTCTGCCACGGTTGTCTGTGCAGGCTGATTCGAAGTTGTAATCTCTAGCGTTGCCGGGGAGGCGGGTTGAGGCGTTGCTTGGATATTGACGCTTTCATTCTGCTCCGTTTCTGTCGCCCCCTCTTTCATCGTCATGCTGTCTTTCGCCAAGGCTGCCAATGAGTCCGTGGAGGGCAGAGCAGCTGTAGTTTTATTATCATCTCCTTGTTTGCTGTTAAGCGTGAATAAAGCGATAACAACACCAATGGCAATCATCGCTGCAATAATGGCTGCTGCTTGTATCCAGTTCTTTTTCTTCAGTTTTTCCCTGATTTCCTCCACTGTCTGAAACCGTTCAGAAGGGTGGGCGAGTGTGCATTTTTTTACAATCCACTTGAATTCTTTCCCGCCCGGAATCAGCGCCAGCACCTTCCCGATGGCATAGATGTCGGTACGTTCATCCACCTGGGGCATGTCGGCCTGCTGTTCAGGTGCGGCAAACCCTTTGGTGTGGCCTGGTGTGTCGGGATAGGTGTCGTTGTAGCAGAATCCGAGGTCCACAAGCTTCACGTCATGCCCAATCCGGGTAATCATGATGTTGTCGGGCTTGATGTCGAGATGCACCACCTGATGAGAGTGGAGATAGGTGGTGACGGACAGCAGCTGCTCGGCAAATTTGCGCCGGTTGGCTTTGCTGCGGAAATATTCGGGCTGACAGTGGATGAACGTGTCGAGTGTGTCGCCATCCACATAGTCCATCAGGATGAAGTCGTCGCCTTTATTGACATAACGCACGAGGTTGGAATGTTCGAGCGATAAACCGATTTCAAATTCTTTGGTGAGCAGTGCGCGGTATCTTGGGTCGCCTGCAATCTCAGGCTTGAGCCGCTTGAGGAAATGCAGTTTGGAATAATATTTCACTCTGTAGCAGTCGCATGTGGCACCTTTCACGTCGAGCCGCTCGGCGTTGTTGAATGTCAGCTGGTTGACAGAGAATGAAGAGGAACCCATAGCAGATTACCGTTTTTGTGTTGTTTTTTACTTTTGTAATATCTGATAATAAGGAAATCTCAATTTTAGCATTTAGCTTATATGCTGATATTAATATGCTTGGCAGGATATCGTCCACATGGCTTTTTCCTCGAAGCAGTATTATCCAGTCCATTTATGTACTTATTTATTTTCTAATCATTTTCCAATAATATTTTTTAACCATTTTAAGCGTAGCGACCACAAAATCCTCTGCATGTTTTTTCCTCGAAGCAGTATTATCCAGTCCATTTATGTGCTTTTTTTATTTTCTAATCATTTTCCAATAATATTTTTTAACCATATTAAGCGTAGCGACCACAAAATCCTCTGCATGTTTTTTTCCTCGAAGCAGTATTATCCAGTCCATTTATGGACTTTTTTATTTTCCACATCAGAAACTTTTATTCCTTAATTTCTTAGACTGAAGTTTCGGAAGTTCTTAAAAGGTTGATGACTGCTGGGGGTGTGGACTGTTATCATACATAAATCTTACATCTTACATAATTAAATCTTACATCTTACATAATTAAATCTTACATCTTACATAATTAAATCTTTAAATTAACTCAGCTTCCTTTTAACTTCCTAATCTTGAATTCTTTAGAGATTAAATCTCTAAAGAAAAGGTGATGCCCTGTGATTTCCCTGCGGTGAAAGAACCGAGGCTTTTGCCGTCTCTGATGACATCGGTTGCCACGAGCGGGTAGTCTTGTATCATGCAGGAGATAGAGGCTCGGTCGCCTGCGAGCAATTTGCTGTTCTCGCTCTCCAGCACCACGAACTGGTCCTTGCCTTTGTATTGGAACAGTACGCGTCGGTCGGGCAGATATTCCACTTCCACCATCGTTCCGAGGGTGATGTCGCAGGAACGGAGCACTTCAGGTGTATCGTCGAAGTCGGAGTTGGCGATTCCTTCCATTTCCGCCAGCTGTTCCCAGTTGGCATAGCCTAAATAGCTGGCGATGATTTGCAGGGTGGTCATCCGTGGTTCCCGCTCGTCGTCGATGATGCCGGTCAGCCGTTTGAGCGTGTTCACGCCAAGCCGCTCACCTGTGACGGACTGGATGTCGATAGCCAGTGCCTCTATGTCGTTTGGCGTGGTCAGACTGAGTCCCGATTTGCGTTTGAGCTGTTCTATGATGTTGAAGGATAGTGTCATGGCTTTAGTTTGTAGTTTATAGTTGGTTTGATTTGGTGATGGGTTTTGTACTGTTTTATTTAGACCCCACCTTTGCACTTAGTGTCTTCTGCTTCGCCTTCGTTCCTTGGCTCGCATAAGCCGAGTGCTGCACCACCTCATCCCACAATCGATTATCAATCGATTCTGTGCTGAGTTCCCCACGGGGAGTCTCTACAGGCTCTACGGTTATTTCATGCGTGGGTGGGGATTGGGAGAGGTTTCGGTGATGGGGATTTTAGTTTGTAGTTTATAGTTTATAGTTTGTAGTTTATAGTTTATAATTTGGAGTTTATAGTTTTTGGTGGTTGGTGCACTCAAAATAGATGAAATACGGGGCTGTTGATATGTTTAATGCGTTTTCTTCATCAGTTTTCATTGCAAAACAATTGACCATGAGCCGCAGACCCGTTAACACCCAAATTAACTTCTTTTCTTGAAAAACTTGAATTACAGTTATATCAACTGCAAAAGTAAATAAAAACCGAGAAATATGCAAATAAAACGCTCCTTTTCTGAGTGAGTTTGGCAACGCTGTTTTTCAATTTGTCGGAAAAAAAAGGTGATGGGTGACGGTTTTTGACCAGCGAAGCACCGTCAAAAATCATCTGCATGGTCAGCTGATAACTAAGGACATGTAAAAAAAACAAAAAAGAGCTGAAGACGGCGCGCCGCATTGCGTTTTACTTTTCTGTTTTTTATGTCAGTCTTTGGATAAACCGTTAGACCTCTTTTCGATGAGATCGACGCACTGGTGGGTGACTCTTTGGTGAGCGTGCTCCGCCAACTACGTTCGGGTTATCCCAACCGTCCCGCCGCTTTCCCTCAGTCGGTGATCCTTTGCGGTGTGCGCGATGTGCGCGACTACCGCATCGTGCTGTCGAACCAGGACATCGTGACAGGCGGCTCTGCTTTTAATATAAAGGCAGAGTCCTTACGGCTGGGCAACTTCTCCAGGGAGGATATTCACGAATTGTTTATGCAGCATACCCGTGAAACCGGTCAGGTGTTCGACGAAAGCTGTTTCCCGGTCATCTGGTCAGCCACGGAAGGCCAGCCCTGGCTCGTGAACGCCATCGGACGCGAAGTGACCTATAAGATGCGTGAGAACCGCGACCGCTCCGTGCGCATCACCCCGGAGATGATAGACCGTGCGATAGAGAATATCATCTACCGCCGCGACACCCATATCGACATCCTGATAGACAAACTGAAGGAAGAGCGGGTGAGACGGGTGATACAGCCGATGCTCGCCAACAGCGACAACGCTGATGACAATCTGATTCCTACCGACGATATTCAGTATGTGGAGGACATGGGGCTGATTAAGCGTGAGCGCGGTAAGAGCATCCGCATATCGAACAATATCTACCGTGAGATAATCCCTCGTGAGCTGACCTGGAGCACACAGGAAATGATGACCCAGGAACCTCTGTGGTATATGAATCCCGACAACAGCATCAACATGGAGAAGCTTCTTCTGGATTTCCAGCAGTTTTTCCGTCAGAACGCCGACAGCTGGATTGGCTCGTTCGACTATGCTGAGGCAGGTCCTCAGCTGCTGTTGCAGGCGTTTCTGCAGCGCGTCGTGAACGGTGGCGGGTATATCGACCGTGAGTACGGACTTGGCCGCCGTCGCACCGACCTGCTGATCCGCAAGCCCTTGACCGACGGCTATGGCGGCCCTGTTCAGCGTATTGTGCTGGAGCTGAAAATCAGACGTGGTGCGATGGAGACCGTGATAGCGGAGGGCTTGGAGCAGACCTTCGCCTATATGGATTTGTGCGGCTCGGTTGACGAGGGGCATCTCATCATATTCGACCGCTCGGGCGAGAGAACCTGGGATGAGCGAATCTGGCACGAGTGCCGGTCGTTCGCGGGAAGAGACATCATGGTGTGGGGAATGTGAGATTTACATGTATCTGATTGAATCACTCAAAAAAGAGGGTGTGTCATCATTTTTGACACACCCTCCTGTGTTATGGGGAACAGCGTAATTACTCTTCAGCTGCCTCTTCGCCTTCTGTAGCCTCAGCTTCTTCAGTGGTCTCTTCGCCTTCGGTAGCCTCTTCTGCAACTTCTTCGCCTTCTGTGGCTTCTTCACCTTCAGCTACTTCCTCGCCTTCTGCCTCTGTTGCTGCCTCAGGAGCAATTCTTTCCTGTGCAGCCTGTGCAGCCTCCTGCATTTTTGTCATAAGTTCAGCCACTTCAGGATAAGTTGTGGTGTTCTCCTCTTCTGTGTAGTTCTTGGAAAGCTCCTCACCCTTCTTCAGGAATTCAGGCATGATAGCTTCAAGCTCCTCAACTGTAGTGGCTTTTTCGAATTTGGCGATTGTCTCCTTCACGAGTTCAATCTGTGCGTCCTTAGCAGACTTTTTGCATGAAACTGCGAATACTGCTACAAGAGCAAGCATGATAACTGTTAACTTTTTCATTTCTCTCAAATTTTTTTGATAAATTAATAATAATGTACTAAAAGACAATTCAATATAAGAATTGTTATTCTGTTAAAACAAGCTTGTTTTTAAATCGGCTGCAAAGTTAGATAAAACCATAATACCAACAAAAAAAGAAAGTTTAAAAAAACTTAAATCTATAATCTATAAACTATAATCTATAAACTTAAATCTATAAACTTAAATCTATAATCTATAATCTATAATCTATAATCTATAAACTACAAACTATAAACTACAAACTATAAACTACAAACTATAAACTACAAACTATTCCATCTTAACGTACAATGACTTTCCTTACTTTGCCGTCAGTGGTTCTGATAATGTTGACAGCGTTGGGCTGCAACTCGTTCAGACGCACACCTGAGATGGAATAGATGGCAGTGACACCGCTTTCAGATGCACCGGATACTGCCTGCTCAATGCCTGTGTTCAGGTCTTTCTCTGCCTTGTTGAATTTGGCAAGTGTGGCATCTAAAGCCTTGGTGGCGGCAGTATAGACGCTCGGGGAAATGCTCTCCAGATCGGAATACTGGTCGATGACTTCCTTGAATTCCTTGCCGGCATCACACTCGTCATAGCCTTCGAGAGCACGTTCACATTCAAGCAGTTTGCGGTAGAATGTGCCTTTGTAGGTGTCGGCTATCGACGGGCGCGATGTCAGTTTGATATTGCCGAAAATCACGGAGTTCCAACCTTCCGACATCTCAAAGTCCAGCACATAATAGCCCACTCTCGGTATGTCGAAGTCAAACTCGTAGGCTTTCGACCCGGTGATTTGCTGGTTCGTGTTCTCTTTCATCGTCCCTGTCG
Source organism: Bacteroidaceae bacterium (assembly GCA_016284045.1). GTDB lineage: Bacteria > Bacteroidota > Bacteroidia > Bacteroidales > Bacteroidaceae > UBA3839. Next base: position 7,110 of record JAEEOB010000097.1, on the reverse strand, counting down.
ATTTGAGCGACGGCTGAGAATAGAAGCTCTCGTTGCTGGTATTGAGTATCTGGAAGTTATAGCTGGCATTGCCCGACAAGGCACCTTCGCTCCAATACACGGAATTGAACGAGATGCGGTATTTGCCGGCTCTCAACATCAGACGGTGGGATGAATACTGCCCATAGTAGAGGTGGCAGGTCTGGTTGTCCCGTGCGCTCAGGTAGAATCCGGCATCGAAGTCACCGCCCGGCTCAAAGTATTTCATTCTCACACCGGGACAGTTCGCCGTGCCGCCTGCTGTGGTCTCGGTGGTCCCCGACGAGGTGATGTTCACGCGTTTCCATCCGTTGGGGATGCCCTCGCCGATGGTCTCTTTTCCGCTGAAGAAGTCGGAGGCATAGAAAGTCTCCACGTTCGGCTCTTCACCCACTTCCTCCACGCCATAGACGTAGGTGAATGTGGCCTGACGCATCACGCCCCCTTTCTGGTTCACTGCGTTGGCAATGGTGAGTGTGTATTCTCCGTCAGCTACCTCTGCGCTGGCGGGAATGGTGAAGGTCACGGTCTTCGACATGCCGGTGCCTGTTGCGGCATTCGACAAGCTCGATCCGTTCACGGCTTTCACCATGCCTGAGCCTGCTACGTCGAGTGTGATTGCTGCGGTATTGGCTTTCTGAAGCTTGGCGGTGATTTGCGAGCAGTCAACTGGCTCGCTGAAGGTCACAGTGAATGTGTTGTCACGCTCAGGAAGCATGTCGAACGACATATTCTCAGGCTGTATGCTTTTCACCTCTGGTTCTTCCTCCCCGAGACTGTATCGCTTGCAGAAGTTCCACACTTCTTCGGAGGTCAATGCCTGGGCGGTGTCCATCGACCACCAGTGGCCTTTGTCGGCGAGGGTGAGCAATGCCACTTCAACGCCGTTCTTGCCGTTGCGGTAGCGCTTCAGCGAGGCGGGTGAGTTGGGTTTGTTTCTGGGATAGGGCTTGATGACTTCAGGGGTGGTGTTGCAGCCGTTGAACCTCACCCATGCGTCGATATGCGACTGAACAGGCCCGTATCCGCAGACATCGTCTGCTGTTCCGTGGGTGTGGAGAATCGGCACCGGACGGCTTGCCGAAGCGTTCGGACCGCCCATCGGATAGCCGCTCACAGGGGCGAACGCAGCGATTTTGTCTGCCATCTTGTTGGCGCAGTAGTAGGTGAACATGCCGCCCATCGAGAACCCCGTGAGATACACACGGTTCTTGTTGATGTGGTAGCGTGCGTACATCTCGTCGATGATGGCCTGCATGAAATTCAGGTCGCTTGTACCGCCGAGGTCCCAGGATTTGTTCACACCGTTGGCATAAACCACCACGAACTTGGCGGTGTCAGCCACGCTCTCCCATTTGGCAAGGCTCTGCAGGTAGGGGGCGTCCTGGTTAGCGCCATGACAGGCAATCACCAGCGCCGGCTGCGAAGGCAGGTTTTTAGGACCATAGACAATCATCGTGCGGGTGGTGTTGCCCACTTTCAGATTCTCCAATGCTGCCATGCTTGTGCATACACACAGCAGTAGGAGTAGAGTTAAAAATTTCTTCATGTATTATTGGTTTTGGGATTATATAATCAAGAAGACGAGATTATTTACTATTTACGATTTACTATTTACGATTTATTTCATGAACTTTGTCAAGACTCGGCATAGCTGGAACGAATTCGGCTCTGCGCTCGCTGCTCCAAGGTTTTCCTATTAATTTAATTATTAGGGTATTTGGCAATTTGAAGACGAGAAGACAAGAAGTCTATCTGTGATTATAACTCATTGTCAGGTAACAAATGCAAAATTACGAAATAATTCCAATAATCGATATTCCACCCTGTTTCAAATAGTTTCTCCCACGTTTCATAATGTGTTTTTCGGTTTACTTGATTAATATCTATAATTCTCCTGTATAATAAAAATCAGCATTGTAGTGACGTATAGTAGTGAAGCCCGAAAGGACATCGGCTGGGTTTGTGGTCGTCCCGACCGCACAATTGGCTGGCGAAGCACAGCCTAAATCCTTCCACATATCTACTTCAAACTATAAACTACAAACTAAACACAGGACATCGGCTGGGTTTGTGGACTGTTTTAGAGTGACTGCTCCATTAAATGATCATTTGCAAAACTATCCTCCACGAGCCGTAGGCTCGTTAGCTCACATTTTAAATTCCAAACCACTTGCATAAATCTTACATCTTACATAATTAAATCTTTAAATTAACTCAGCTTCCTTTTTACTTCCGAAACTTTTGAATAAATTATCGTTGTTCTCTCAGCAGTGCCCTGATGTCCTGTACCACCTGATCGGCATAGCGGGCGTCGTTGCCGGCACCGAGGGGCAGTCGGATGACGGATTTCTCCGGGATGTCGGTCAGCAGGATGATCATGTAGTGGTTGGGAGCAAACGCCATGGCATAGTTGCTGAACGACACGTCTTTGATGTGTGCTTTCTCAATGGGATCTCCCTCCACGACAAGCAGTCCGAGTGACTTGTATTCCATCACTGTTCCGGAAGCCTCGTTCCCGCAGGTGGGATCCACCACCACCATGTTGTCCGGCTCACCGTATTTCGACAGGATCTCCTCCATGGTCAGCAGTCGCCGTTGCGCCGCTTCTGCCGCACGGTTCTTCCGTTTATCGTGAATAATCATAATCATTATCATGAGGATGGCAAGCAACAAAATAATCAAGCCCTCCATGCTGAATAAATTGAACAACGGGGTTATCATACGAATCTTTTTTACAAAATTACGACAAATATCCGAGAAAACCAAAGAAGTTCTTGCTAAGCGAAGCGTTTTTTAATCTTTTTTGTTGATTGAACATCCGAAACTTGAAATAATTATAAAATTCGTGCATATTGTCATTCATTTTTGCTAACTTTGCACTATGACACTATATCCGAATCTTATCAAAGAGGCGCTGATGACCGTGCGCTACCCGGGTGACGGGAAGAATATCATTGAAAACGGCATGCTTGAGGACGATATCCATATCGACGGGATGAAAGTGTCCTTTTCACTTATCTTCCAGAAACAAAAGGATCCATTTATGAAGTCGCTGGTGGCTGCCAGTGAGGCTGCCATCCACACGTATGTGGGCAAGGACGTGGAAGTGACGGTGAAGACAAAGACACTGACCGAGCTGCCGCCCGAGCCCGAGAAACCGCTGAAGGACGTAAGGCATATCATAGCCGTGTCGAGCGGAAAAGGCGGAGTGGGGAAGAGCACGGTCGCCACGAACCTCGCCATCGGCCTGACAAAGATGGGACACCGTGTGGGACTGCTCGATGCCGACATTTTCGGTCCTTCCATGCCCAAGATGTTCCAGGCGGAGGAGGAACGCCCCTACGCTGAGACCGTTGACGGAAAAGACATGATTGTGCCAGTTGAGAAATACGGTGTGAAGATGCTCTCTATCGGTTTCTTTGTCAATCCCGACCAGGCCACGCTTTGGAGAGGAGGCATGGCATCGAACGCCATCAAGCAGCTGCTGACCGACGCGCTGTGGGGACCGCTCGACTATCTGGTTATCGACACGCCACCCGGCACGAGCGACATCCACCTCACGCTTATCCAGACCATCGACATTAGCGGTGCGGTCATCGTGTCCACACCACAGGAGGTGGCGCTTGCCGACGCCCGCAAAGGCATCAACATGTATATGAATGACAAGGTGAACGTGCCGATTCTCGGACTCGTGGAGAATATGTCGTGGTTCACGCCGGCGCAGCATCCCGACGAGCGTTATTACATCTTCGGAAACGGAGGCTGCAAGAGGCTGTCTGAAGAACTCGGTGTCCCGATGCTTTCACAGATACCCCTCGTCCAGGATGTCTGCCAAAGTGGAGATAACGGCATACCGTCTGTCCTCGACCCTGCCAGCCCTGCAGGCATGGCATTCATGCAGCTTACCGCAAAAGTCGTCACACTGACCGACAGGATGGATTCATTAACTAAAAACTAACAACTAAATATGGTCATCTTAGTAGCACTTCTTCCTGTTATAGCGTTGTTATTGTTCATCTATTTCGTTGACAGGTATCAGCATGAGCCTTGGGGACAAATTCTAAAAGGTGTTGGTATGGGAGCATTGTCCGCATTGATTGTCGTGCATGTCCTGTTGATTATCAACATCACTTTCAACCCCACGTCAATGATTGGGGCGTTTGCCGACGCATTTGTCAATGCGGCCATCCCTGAGGAAGCTGCCAAGCTGTTGATGCTATGGCTGCTGTTGCGAAATAACAAATATTATGACGAGTATTTCGATGGCATCGTCTATGCCGTCAGTGTCGGTCTGGGATTTGCAGGATTGGAGAATATCGTATATCTCATTGAGGATCCCGACTGGATTGAAGTCGGAATTGCCCGTGGACTCCTTTCTGTGCCTGCCCATTTCCTCTTTGCTGTAGCTATGGGGTATTATTATTCGCTCGTCCACTATCAATGCCACTCAACGGAGAACGAGGCACGGTTCAACAAGCTCTGTGTTATTGGTGTCCCGGTTCTGCTTCATGGATCCTACGACGCCTGTCTGATGGTGATGCAGGCCTCGCTTGCAGATCATCCAGAGGTGTCCGCACTTTGCGTACTGGGTTTTATCGCCACTTGTGTGTTCATGGGAATATTTGCTTTCAAGAAGTGCCGGCGTCTTCTTGCAGCCGACAAGGCTTATTTCGAACAGCTTGCACGGCAGCAGATGGCCACATACTGGAATGAACAGCAGAGCCAGACACAGGCTCAGCAACCGAATCCCCAACAGCCAGCCAGCTATTGGGATGGTCAGCAGAATCCGTCACCAATCAATGGTTATTGGAACAACCAGCAGAACCAGTAACCTACTTTGGTTACTGGGACAATCAGCAGTAGAGGCGGTTTTTGGGGGCTGTTAGAGTCCTTAGGGTCTTTAATGTCCTTAATGACCTTAAAGTCCTTAGCTTATAAGAGCCTAAGCATTGTCTGCAATACTTCTAAAAACTAAAAACTAAGAACTAAAAACTAAAAGGAATTACTCCACCGTTACCGATTTTGCGAGGTTTCGGGGCTGATCCACATTCTTTCCCTTGCATACTGCGATGTAGTAGGCAAGAAGCTGTAGAGGAATGGTGGCAAGCAGTGGCTCCAGACATTCCAGCGTTTTCGGCAACTCAATGAATCCGTCGGCGAGATTTCTTACTTTGTCATCGTCTTTTGAGATGATGGCGATAACCTTGCCTTTACGTGCCTTGATTTCTTGAATGTTACTCATCAGCTTGTCGTAGAGTGCGTTTTTTGTGGCGATGACCACCACAGGCATCTCTTCGTCGATAAGGGCGATGGGGCCGTGCTTCATCTCGGCAGCAGGATAGCCTTCTGCATGGATGTAGCTGATTTCCTTTAGTTTGAGCGCACCCTCCAATGCTACGGGGTAGTTGTAGCCACGACCCAGATAAAGGAAATTGTGTGCGTAGGTGAATATCTTCGACAGCTCATGGATTTTATCGTTGCAATCGGCAAGCAACTCTTTTTGCTTGTCTGGGATGTTGTTGAGCTCTCTAACCAGCTCCTCGTACTGATGGTTGTCTATGGTGCCGCGCGCTTTTGCAATGGCGAGCGAAAGCATGGTCAGCACTGTCACCTGTCCCGTGAATGCTTTCGTGGATGCCACACCGATTTCAGGTCCTACGTGGATGTAACAGCCGGTTTGTGTGGCTCTCGGTATCGACGATCCGATGGCATTGCAGATACCGAAGATGAATGCTCCCCTTTGCTTTGCCAGCTCCACTGCAGCCAGCGTGTCGGCGGTCTCGCCCGACTGGGAAATGGCGATCACCACGTCCTCGCTGTTGATCACAGGGTTGCTGTAGCGGAACTCAGACGCATATTCCACCTCCACAGGTATCTGGCAGAAGTTCTCTATCAGCTGCTTCCCGATAAGGCCGGCATGCCAGCTCGTGCCACATGCAACGATGATGAACCGCCGCGCGTTGATAAGCTGTTTACGGAAGTCGATGACCGCTGACAGCACCACGTTGTTCAAATCAACGTTCACTCGGCCGCGCATACAGTCTTTAAGGCTCTCCGGCTGCTCGAATATCTCCTTCAACATGAAGTGGGGATAGCCACCTTTCTCTATCTGTGAGAGGTTCAGGTTGATTTTCTTTATCTCATGTTCTATCGTCTCGTTGTGGATATTCACGAACTCCACGTTCTCTTTGTTGCGGTCGATGACAGCGATGTCGCGGTCGTCAAGATACACCACCTTGTCGGTGTATTCGATGATTGGGGAGGCGTCGGATCCGAGGAAAAACTCATCATCTCCTATTCCGACCACAAGCGGGCTGCTCTGACGAGCTGCGATGATCTGGTCGGGGTTGTCCTTGTCGATAATCGCCATGGCATAGGCACCAATCACCTGATGGAGCGCGATACGAACGGAGGTGAGCAGGTCGAGCCCTTTCTTCGTCTGGATATAGTCGATGAGCTGCACGAGCACCTCGGTATCGGTGTCGCTGTGAAACTCAATCCCTTTCTCTATCAGCTGGTCTTTCAACACGGCATAGTTCTCGATGATGCCGTTATGGATGATGGCAAGACGGCCCGTACTGCTCACATGGGGGTGGGCATTTGTGCTTGTCGGCTCACCGTGGGTGGCCCAGCGGGTGTGGGCTATGCCGATGGTACCGCTGATGTCCTTACCCTCTGCGTGTTTCTCCAAGTCCGCCACTTTACCTTTCGTTTTATATACTTGCAGACCCGACTGCTCGGTGATGAGTGCGATGCCAGCACTGTCGTAACCACGGTATTCCAGTCGTTTCAGACCTTTTATCAAAATCGGGTAAGCCTGACGCTTACCGATATATCCCACAATTCCACACATATAAATATTGAGCTTTAAAAAGAAATATTAATTCAAGTATCGGAAGTAAAAAAGGAAGCTGAGTTAATTTAAAGATTTAATTATGTAAGATGTAAGATTTATGCAAGTGATTTGGAATTTAAAATGTGAGTTAACGAGCCTGCGGCTCGTGGATGATAGTTTTGTCAATGAAAATTCAATTAAAAAAGCGAATGAATCAAGTCCCTCGCCCCTATTTTCAACTTACATTCATATAC